>JANQKA010000652.1 GCA_028281405.1 Hasllibacter sp.
CGGATGACTTTCACCGCCGACCGCGCTAAATCTCACCGGAGTGGAACTTCCCGGATTGCGCGCCCCCATGTCCACAGCGGCTCAAAAAAGTCCCGCGCCAAACTATGGCCGGTCCAGCGCGGGCGGGGGCCTTCTTAATCGGATCCACGCCCGGTTCGCCATATTCGCGAAACCGGCGGACGGATTCCTGCGGATCCCCGAGCCGCGCATGATCGGCCTGCCCGCCCGAGGCGAGCAATTGATCGCGGGCAACTTCCTGATGGCGGGCGAACTCGTTGAAAGCCGGACCCCATCGATTTGGGATATTCCGGGGACGGGCCCCGCCTTCCAACGGGAATTGCACGGATTCGCCTGGCTGGACGATCTGGCCGCCATCGGCGACTCCGCCGCAAGGAACCGGGCCCGGGCATGGGCGGAGGATTGGATCCGGAGGTTCGGCGCCGGGAGCGGGCCGGGATGGACCCCGGACCTGACCGGAAGGCGGCTGATCCGCTGGATCAACCACGCGGCCCTCCTGCTCGACGGGCGGCCGATGGACGGGCACCCGGCGTTTTTCCGTTCGCTTGGCCGCCAGATGGCCTTTCTTGGACGCCGATGGCGCCGCGCGGCCGAGGGCACTCCGCGGTTCGAAGCGCTGACCGGCCTCCTTTGCGCCGGATTGGCGTTGCGGGGGATGGAACGTCACGTCGCCCCGGCCGTGAGGGGGTTGGGCGTGGAATGCGAAGCGCTCATCGACGGAGCCGGAGGGGTGCCTTCGCGCAACCCCGAGGAATTGATGGAGGTGTTCGCCCTCCTGACATGGGCGGCCGGCGCGTTGAACCGGAGCGGCCGCTCTCCAGCTCCGCCCCACGCGTCGGCGATCGAACGCGTGGCCCCCACACTGCGCGCCCTGCGTCATTCGGATGGATCGCTGGCCCGGTTCCACGGGGGAGGCCGGGGCATCGAGGGACGCCTCGACAGGTCGCTCGCCGCCGCGGGGGTCAAGGCCATCGCGAACGCGGAAACGGCGATGGGATACGCGCGGCTGCAAGGCGGACGCACCACCGTGATCGCGGACGCCGCTCCACCGCCCACGGGCGCCGCGTCCCGCGACGCCCACGCCTCGACGCTGGCCTTCGAACTGACCTCCGGAAGGAGGCCGTTGATCGTCAGTTGCGGAACCGGAACGCCATTCGGCGGCGAGTGGAGCCAAAGCGGACGCGCCACGCCGTCGCATTCGACGCTCTCGCTCGAGGGGTACTCCTCCTCGCGGCTGGGGCCCGTGGTGGCGGGGAGCGGTATCGGGGGAGAGATCCTTCTGGACACTCCCCGCGACGTGCGCTGCCGCCGGATCCCCGGCGAGGACGCGGTCCAATTGATGATGAGCCACGACGGATGGTCCGAAACCCACGGCGTGATCCATGTGCGCCGCCTGGACCTGACCAATGACGGGCGGAACCTCTCGGGCATCGACACCCTGGGCGCGCTGACCTCGGAAACCAGGAGCCGGTTCGACCGCTACCTCGAGCGGTTCGGGATCGAGGAGGTGTCGTTCCGGGTGCATTTCCACATCCACCCCGACGTCGAGGCGAAGCCCACGCCCGACGGCGACGGCATCTCCCTCGCCCTCAAATCCGGAGAAGTCTGGATGTTCCGGTGCGGGGACGGCGCCGCCGCGGTGGAGTTGGAGCAGTCGATCTACCTCGAAAAAGGACGGCTCAAGCCGCGCCCGACCAGGCAGGTCGTCATCTCTTCGGCCCTGTCCGCCCACGCCGCCCAGGTCCACTGGACGATCGCCAAGACGGGGGATACACCAACGGTGATCAGGGACTACCAGCGCGACGACGCTGTCCCGCTCTGAGGATCTCGCCAAATGACGAACTCCGTTCCCGTGCGCCGCGCGCTCCTGTCCGTGTCCGACAAGGATGGACTGAAGGATCTCGGGCGGAAACTCGCGGAGCGGGGGGTCGAACTGCTTTCGACGGGCGGCACCGCGGCGGAGTTGCGCTCCGCGGGGCTCTCCGTCGTCGACGTGTCCGACGTGACCGGATTTCCCGAGATGATGGACGGCCGCGTCAAGACCCTTCACCCCAAAATCCACGGCGCGCTACTGGCCCTGCGCGGCGACGCGGGCCACATGGCGTCGATGGAGGCCCACGGGATCACGCCGATCAACCTTCTGGTGGCGAACCTCTACCCCTTCGAGGCCACGGTCGCGAAAGGCGCGGCGCCGGACGAGGTGGTCGAGTACATCGACATCGGCGGTCCCGCGATGATCCGCGCGGCGGCCAAGAATCACGAATATGTGGCCTGCGTCGTCGACGTCGAGGATTACGGAGATCTTCTTGCGGAATTGGACCTGAACCGGGGAGCGACGACACTGGAATTCCGGCGGCGGCTCGCGCTCGAAGCCTTCTCGCGGACCGCGGCGTACGACGCGGCGGTGTCGGGCTGGATGGCGGCCGGGCTGGAGGACGCGGCTCCGCGCCGGCGGGTTTTCGCGGGCGATCTCTCGCGGGAGGCGCGCTACGGCGAGAATCCTCACCAGCGCCGGGCGGCTTTCTACTCCGACGGTGGCCGGCGTCCCTCGGCGGCGACGGCGCGCCAATGGCAGGGCAAGCCCCTGAGCCACAACAACATCGCCGACGCCGACGCGGCGTTCGAATGCGTTGCTGACCTGGACCCCGCCAAGCCCGCCTGCGTCATCGTCAAGCACGCGAATCCGTGCGGCGCCGCGGCCCGGGACACCGCGCTTGAGGCGTACCGCGCCGCGTTCGACTGCGACCGGACATCCGCCTTCGGGGGAATCGTCGCCTTCAACCGCCCGCTCGACGGCCAGACCGCCGAGGCCGTCACGGAAATCTTCACCGAGGTGGTCATCGCCCCGCAAGCCGACGACGACGCGAAGGCGGAGTTCGCGCGCAAAAAGAATCTGCGCCTGCTGACCACGGGGGCCATGCCCGACCCGGAGGCGCCGGGGCTTCAGATCAAATCGGTGTCCGGCGGTTTCCTCGCCCAGGAAAAGGACACGGTCAGGATCGGGGCCGGCGATCTGAAGGTCGTCACCAAGCGCGCGCCGACGGACTCCGAATTGCGCGACCTGCTGTTCGCCTGGCGCGTGGCCAAGCATGTGAAATCCAACGCCATCGTCCACGCCAAGGACGGCGCCACCGTGGGAATCGGAGCGGGTCAGATGAGCCGCGTCGACAGCTGCCGCATCGCCGCCCTCAAGGCGCGCGACATGGCGGAAACGCTCGGCCTCGGAGACTCCCCCGCGGCCGGGTCGGCGGTGGCGTCCGACGCATTTTTCCCGTTCCCGGACGGCCTGCTCGCCGCGGCCGATTCGGGCGCGGCCGCCGTCATCCAACCTGGCGGGTCGATGCGCGACGACGAGGTCGTCGCGGCGGCCGACGGCGCCGGACTCGCCATGGTGTTCACCGGAACGAGGCATTTCCGACACTGATGAAACATCCAAACGAAAAACGCGGCGGCCGGGCCACGCCCGCCCGCCGGAACGGGGCGCCCCCGCCGCGGATGCGGCTCCTCGCCCTGACGGCCTTCCTCTCCTTCGCGGTCGACCAGGCTTCGAAATACGGCGTCCTGTTCGGGCTCGACCTGCTCGACCGAGCGAGGATCGAAGTCCTTCCGCCGTATCTCGTGTTCAACCATGTCTGGAACACGGGGATCAACTTCGGCCTGTTCGGCGGAAACCCGGAATTCACGCGCTGGATCCTGATCGCCGTCGCCTTGGTGATCACCTGCGGCATCCTTTATTGGGCGCGGCGCGATTTCGAGAGGCCCATCGAGTTCGTCGTCGGCGGCCTGATCGTGGGAGGCGCGCTGGCCAACGTGGTCGACCGCGTCATCTGGGGCGCGGTCATCGATTTCCTCAACATGTCCTGTTGCGGCATCAACAACCCGTACGCGTTCAACATCGCCGATGTGTTCATATTCGCCGGCGCCGGGGCTTTGGTCCTTCTCCCGCGGTCGGAACCCGCGGGCGCGGACGGAAACCGCCGGCCATGAATCCGTGTGAAGGTCATGGCCCGCGGGCTGCGGCCACATCCGGGCGGAGCGGGAGAACGTTCGCCGGTCTTCCGGGTATCCGTTCCGGCACCTTTGTTCGCTTGAGCGCGATAAGGCACGGAACAATTTCCCGACCGAAATCATTCGGGAACCGCCACCGTCCGGATACGACGGGAACCGATTCGGGTATTTGGACACA
>JANQKA010000613.1 GCA_028281405.1 Hasllibacter sp.
TAGCGCATTAAAGTCGGTCAAGAATTATTGGAACGCTCAAGGACAGGATAAGCGAAAGTCAAATCTAACAATTGGTGAAATTCTCCGCCTCCGAGATCCGCCCAAAATTGCTTGATCACTTATTACATGGCATCGAATGTGCCATTAGCCGATCCCGCTGAATTCACTAATTTCAGCGATATGTATAGCTGTGTTCAAATTCTTGACATTTTCAAAAATCCAATCAGATTTTTGTCCTTTTCGCAATTCACACTCATCAAAGATGCAGAGATGAATTTGGAAACGTGATTCGGGCCGTGATCGGAGTCAAAGGAACGAGACAAAGACAGAACTTTACGGAATTTCGTGGGAAATCCGGGCTAAATTCGCCTTCCCTTCCATTTCTTGGACGGAAGGAATTCCCCATGAATCCCAAAGTCGAGAAATTTCCCTTCCTGGATGTGATCCCGCCGTCCATCTGTGCCGCGGCCGGGCTCGGTGCGTCCATCATCGAAAATTGGGGCATCCGTCCCCGGATCAGGCCGTGACAATCCTCTATTGGATCTGAAGCGTGGCATTCGACGCCGGTATGGCCCTGGGATGGTGAAATTTCTCCGGCGACTCACAAGACGAACCCTGGCGAAGACGGCGACGACGATTCCGACAGGGACGACGCCTCCAACCAGTGAATGAAAGCGCCCGCCCACCTCCGGTCCAATGGGGTCCACGGGGCCGTCGCCGACAACCGTGCCGGACTCGGCGAATCGTCGATAAACCCGCCTGTCATGGAGGCGGCTCGCCCGTGTCGACGCGGTTGACTGTGTTCGGGGCCCCCGCCGCTCTGCGCTTCCTTCATTCACGGTCGAATCCATCGAAATTCATTCGGTGTCCGACGGACGCCGCCCGCGCCGTCCCGTGATGAACCAAACCAACGCTCCGACAGCCGCGATCGTCACGATTCAATGGCTCGCCAAACCAAACGACACGAGGACGGATACGCCGGCCAGGAACCGGATGGTGAGCATCCCCTTTCGACACATCCACCGATCCCTGACAACCGCCGGAGACATCTTGGTCCCGGGAGTGGCCGCCGGCGCTTGAGCGGAGCCGTCCAGGTTCGATGGCGCCGCGGCAACAGAGGAACACCACCCCGAATCCGATGCCGCCGGCCGGCGCGCGGTCAGAGCGGAATGCGGAACCTCCGCGAAGTTGGAGCATCCCGCCCACTTGTTGTGGCACAAGGGCATTCACCTTGACATCACCCTCGACGCGGTGGACGGATCGTCGCTGACCCTGCCCCCGCGGAGCGGAATCGGCCGCGGCCGTCGGTCATCTCCTTTGGGGACCGGTCGATGGACGGGAACAGCACCGGGGCGACGGGCGGAATCGGGGCAGTCGGGAACAGGCCCAGGGCGGCGGGCGGAACCGGGGAGACCGGGAACCAGCCACCCGTCCGCTCGACAGGCTCCGGGCCCCGGTCCGCCGCGCGCGCGCCCCCGCGGCGAGGCGGGGTGAAGTCCGCGGTTCGATTGTAGGGAGTTCGAATTCCCGCGCCAGCGTCACGACCGATGAATCCACCGATGTGGTCCACTCCATGAATCCACCGATGTGGTCCACTCCATGAATCTGGAGATTGATCCCGATTCCATGATGGAATCGACCGATTCCCGAGGCTTCCGCGATCGAACCGATTCCACCGCCAACCGCCGCGACGGTTCGCGTCGACGGGCGTTCCACCCTTGACGCGGGAGCCGTCGTGTGCCATTGGGAATGAATGCGAGCACCCGTCAAAACACTCCGATACTTGTTTCCAATCCTGCGCGTCCCGCTGTACCCGTTCTCGCTGGTCCGTCTCGCGTTTAGCATCCCGATTGGAGTCGCG
>JANQKA010000644.1 GCA_028281405.1 Hasllibacter sp.
CGGAGAACCACGACAATCCGGACGGCTCCGGAGCCGAATTTTCCAAGCTCCTCCTGTGGCCGGTGGCCAGGAAGGACCGGGCTCTGGCCGGTTTCCTCCCGGGTGAATGGGGGGAACCCGATTCCGTTGAGTCGCTCCAATCTCTTCTCGACCCCATTTGGGGAGGCGGCGCGCGCCAGTCGGCTTCGTCGGAATTCAATCCGGCCGACGCCACCGCGTGCGGTTCGACTTCTTCCGTCTCCATCGGGAACGGGGTGGACGAGTCGATTGCTTCGGATTCCTTTTCGGTCGTTGTGGCCGCTGGCCGCTCGGATCCGTTTGGATTCGTCCGCGCCGGGCGGGGGGCGGTGGACTGGGTCGCTTTGGCGGGTTTCGCCTTGCGTGGTCGGGGTTTGGCCTGATCGATTGCGGGCGGTTCCTCCTCGAGCATGAATTGTCCGCGCTCGAGGTCCGCGCGCTCCTTGTATGTGCTGATTTGCCAACCCTCGGCCTTAAGTTCCCGCATTCGCCTCGCCCATCCCTTGACTTCGGGACCAACGGCTTCCTGAATTTGCTCCGTCGTCACGATTTCACCGACGCGCGGCCTCAAGAGCCGACGAATCTGCTCCTTTGCTCCGATGCTCTTCATTGCATTCCTCCTTCATGTGTTTCGGCGGCCCCCTCCCGGCAGACCTGGTGTGACCCGGGAAAGCCGCCATGTTGCTTTGTCACTTGACCATCCCGGCCAAGTGACGAGTTCGAACTGTTTAACTGGTCACCAGCCAAAACGTTTTGGACGGAATCCCGTCCATCTCTCCGCATCGGAGAATTCCGCGCGGTTACCAAGCCGCTCAACGTATGACGGCCTGTCGGTCGTTCCAATCCATCGCCGGAGGCATTCATTGCCTTCGGTTTTCCTGGCGGCCCCGTCTCCGGTTCATTGGAAGGTTTTGGTTGCCTCCAATCGCGGAGGGTCAAGTGCCGGGTTTCGGGAGTGCTTAGCGGCACGCGGCGGTCGGCATCGAAATTTCCGCCACCTTCGGAGACGACGCCGGAGGAGGACTTGATTTGGAAACCGACAAACGGAGCCGATGCATCGCCAATCATGCCGGGAATGGCGGGTCGCAAATTGCTTGACCCGTCAACCGCACGGATTTCCACGGTTGCGTCGTTCGCTTGACTGTTCAACGATTCGATTCCTATATTGGCGAACGGGACGAATCGGGGAACAGGTCCCGCCGCGCGGAACATGCGCGGGAGAGGACCGGGGGTGGGTGATAGCCGCCACCCACTCGAGCCGAACCCAAACGTCTCATCCCGAATGGACCGCGGGCGGAGCCACTCCGGACCCCGGTTCGCCAATTTCCGATTCCTGCTCGCCTGTGCGGAAACCGGGAGGCTCCCGCGACGGACGGGAGAACAACCCCAACCGTTCCCGTGGCACGGCCGCGCGGGGAAGCGGCGCGGAGCCTCAGCGATGTCGATGGCATTCATCTTGGTCTCTTATTCGTTCGGTCAGCCTTGCGGCCGCGCTTCTCCCGGCGGACGGCACCCCATACGCGGGTCCATCGGCCAATTCAATACCCAAGCGGCATACGGAGCGTTTGATGTCCCGGTCCACCGGGTATTCGCTTTCCGCGTCGCTTCGACAAAGGACGCAATCGATGATTTCCCGGCCCATACATACCCCGTGATTGGCCGCTGGCAACTCATTGAGCCTTCCGCGCCGACCTCGGAGTCTCGCGCGGGTCGCTTCCTTCGAGATTGGCGAATCTCGATCCCGTTGCGTCAATTTTTTTTAATCAAGATTTTTCACGATATCGTGAACTCGAATCGAATTCGCGCCACGGTATTCCGGTTCGGATCCCGGGCCGCTACGCTGCCGGAGGATGTGGTGCTCATGTGAACGCTTGTTCACCGGTGCGGTGGTTTCCCTGAGTCGGGCATGGAGGAAGCCTTGCATTCCGCTTCGACGCGTGACGCGAAGCGGTCGCGCATTTCGGCTGAGGCGCTTGTCATCCGCGCCATCCCGCGGGCGTCGATTCACGAAGCTTCCGGTTGAGAATTAATTGACCGGTATGCCTCACACGCGCGGGATTAATTATCTTGAAATTTGTTCGGGATTCACGATCCCACTCACACCCGGCCTTCGGAAACGGCGAATCGGATTCTTTGAACCGAGGCGGCCCGTTGTTGGTTTTCAGTTTTGTTTCGGATCCTCATTGCCGGCGTGGTTCGCACGAACCGGCGGAATCGCGCCGACGTGATAGCCCGGCATCCAATCCACACCAACCGGGTCGCGCCCGGACGTGATTGGACAATTACCCGAGGCAAAGGGCGTCTATCTGGTCGCCCACCCCGCGTCTTTCGTGGTGGACTTCCGTTCGCCATGTCGCCGAACGGGTTGCCCGGCGCGGGGATGTGGGCGGGCGGACGAACCGGGATATCGTTTCC
>JANQKA010000658.1 GCA_028281405.1 Hasllibacter sp.
ACCCCGCGTCTTTCGTGGTGGACTTCCGTTCGCCATGTCGCCGAACGGGTTGCCCGGCGCGGGGATGTGGGCGGGCGGACGAACCGGGATATCGTTTCCACAACCCATGGCTTCGCCGGATGGCCCGCGGTCAATCGTGCAATGCCCGCTCTTCCAAATGCCCCACGCTTGGCCGTGTCGTGCGAATCACGGGGTTTCGACCAATTCGCGGGTCGAAGCGGGCTCCCGAAGCCCGACTGATTGAGGCTCGCGTCGGCCTCCGGCGATCATCCCGGCTTGGCGGACGATCACCTCCGCCTGCCTGATCGAAGCGATATCGACCAAGCGTCCATTGTGTACCGCCGCCCCCGCGCCGCTCTTCTTCGCGTCCTCCATCGCCCGGAGGATTTCGCGCGCCTCCGCCACGGTGGCCTCCGACGGGGTGAACGCCTCGTTGGCCAGCGCGATCTGACTTGGATGAATCGCCCACTTGCCGACCATGCCCAGCGTGGCCGAGCGCGTCGCCTGGGCCCGGAATCCATCGGGGTCGGAAAAGTCGCCGAACGGCCCGTCCACGGGCAGAAGCCCATGGGTGCGGCAGGCGGCGACGATGGCCGTCTGGGCCCAGTGCCAGGGATCGGACCAGTATTTCCGGCCCTCCCGCAGCATGTAGTAGTTCTCCTGCGTGCCGCCGATGCCGGTGGTTTGCATCCCCATGGACGCCGCGAAATCCGCCGCGCCCAGACTCATGGCCTGGAGTCTGGGAGAGGCCTTGGCGATGTCCTCGACATGGGCGATTCCCGCGGCGGTCTCGATGATAACCTCGAAGGCCACGGGCTTCATCCTTCCCGTGGCGCGTTCCACGGCTGTCGCGAGCGCGTCGACCGCGTAAACGTCCTCCGCGCAGCCGACCTTCGGGATCATGATCATGTCGAGACGTTCCGAACCCCGCTCCAGTAGTTCGATCACATCCTTGTGCCAGTAGGGCGTGTCGAGGCCGTTGATCCTGACGCTCAGGGTCTTGGCCCCCCAGTCGATGTCGCGCGTGGCCGCGACCCCGTTGGCCCGGGCCCCGTCCTTGTCGTCCGGCGCGACGCTGTCCTCGAGGTCGATGTTGATCACATCGGCCGCGGAAGCCGCCATTTTGGGGAACAATTCTGGCCGCGACCCCGGCCCGAACAGCTGGCAACGGTTGAGGCGGGCGGGCGCCGCGGGTTGGATGCGGAAGGACATCGTCGATCTCCGTGATATGTCTTGTCGTGGACGCACGCGGAGTAGATTGTCGAGCCGCCGGCCGCAAGCAGCTTCCCGGGAGTGGACTCCACTTCCCCGAACTCGGCGGCGGGGATCGGCCACCCGCGCCACGGCGGTCACGCGCCGCGCGGTCGAAGGAGAAGTGAAATGCGCAGGCTCCGCACCTTCACCTCCCTGTGGGCGATGCGGCCCCACGACGAAACCGGGGTCGTCCTGCCGCTCGGGGAAATCTGCGCGATGGTCGCCGCCGCGGGATACGACGGCATGGCCATCGATCTCGGCGCCGCGGACGTCGAGGTCGCGCACGCCGTCCGTCCCCACATGGAGGAACACGGGCTGACGCCGCTGATCGTCGCCTTTCCGCGCGCCGTCGCCGATCTGGAGGACACGCTCAGGATGGCCAAGGATTTCGGCTCCCCCTTCGTCGATGTCATCGGTCAGGTCGCGCCGGTGTCGATCGGGGGCATGATCCCGGTCGTCCGCCGCTGGATCGAGATGGCGGACGCGGTCGGAATGCCGATCCAGTTCGAGACCCACCGCAACTGCATCACCAACGACCTCTTCGCGACGTTGCAACTGCTGGACGCGGTTCCGGAGATGCGGCTTTGCGCCGACCTGTCGCATTATGTCGTGGACCGCGAATTCAAGCCCCCGCTATCCCCGTCCGAAGAGGCGATGATCGCCCGAATCCTCAACCGCTCCGACAGCTTTCAGGGCCGCGTCGCCTCGCGCCAGCAGATCCAGATCCAGATCGGCTTCCCGCAACACGCGAAGTGGGTTGAGATTTTCCGCGGTTGGTGGCGGCGCGGCCTCGCCGATTGGCGCGACCGCAATCCCGAGGGCGACTGCGTGTTCCTCTGCGAGCTCGGTCCGCCGGAATACGCGATGACCGACGCCGGCGGGCGGGAAATGTCGAACCGCTGGGAGGAGGCGTTGACCATCCGCCGCTGGATCGAGGAGGACTGGAGGGCGCTCGGAGGCGATTCGTAGCCGCGCCGCGCGCCGGGACGCGCGGAGTGCGCCGTTCGCGCCGGGGGATTGACGATTTCGACGCGAAGGCTTCCTGTACGTCCCCATCATCCGCCCGAACACCGCCGGAGACCCGCCATGATCCCCATCCCCTATCTCCTGTTCCTTGGAGACGCGCCCGACCAGTTGGCCGCCAAGGTCGCGCAGGGCATCCGCGACTGGCGGCCCGAGAACGCCGTGGGCCAATACCGGATGCCCGGTTGCGGGGCGGATGTCGGCATGGACGACATGACGCTGGGGGAGGCTTGGGAAGCGGGCGCGCGCACCCTCGTCATCGGCGTCGCGAACCGCGGCGGCGTCATAAGCCCGGGGTGGAAGGAGGTGCTTCACGAAGCCATCGGAATGGGCTTCCACCTCGCTTCCGGCCTGCACAACCTTCTGCGCGACGAGGAGGATTTGCTGCACGCCGCCGCCGCGTCCGGGGTCGGCCTTCACGACGTGCGCGTTCCTTCGGTGGCCTATCCGATCGCGAACGGCAGGCCCCGGACCGGCAAGCGCTGCCTCGCCGTGGGGACCGACTGCTCGGTCGGCAAGATGTACACCGCCATGGCGATGGACCGCGAAATGCGCGCCCGGGGCATGAACTCCACCTTCCGCGCCACCGGTCAGACCGGCATCCTGATCACGGGCGACGGGGTGCCTCTTGACGCCGTGGTGGCGGACTTCATGGCCGGCTCGATCGAGAGTCTGACGCCGGACAACGACCCGGATCATTGGGACATGATCGAAGGGCAGGGGAGCCTGTTCCACGTGTCGTTCTCCGGCGTGACCATGGCGTTGATTCACGGCGGCAGGCCCGACGCGCTGATTCTCTGCCACGAACCCACGCGGGAGCACATGCGCGGCCTGCCGGACCACGCGCTTCCCACGCTGGAGCAACTGCGCGACACGGCCCTGCCGCTGGCGCGGTGGTGCAATCCCGCGGCCCGGTTCACGGGCATCTCGATTAACACCAAGGAGATGGAGGAGTCGGCGGCGAGGAACTACCTTGCCGAGCTGTCCGACCGGATGAAGCTTCCCGCCACGGATCCCTTCCGATTCGGCGCGGCTCCCCTCGTCGACGCCCTCGCCGAATTCCGATGATCGGGCTTTCCGTCGCGGAGGACCGTTTCCCGTTGGCGGA
>JANQKA010000673.1 GCA_028281405.1 Hasllibacter sp.
GATGGTCGGCGGATCACGCCGTGAATCGATGTCCCCTGTGAGAACACGGCCTTGGAGGATCCTGACTTGGATTCCGGCGGGCCGCGATGGGGGAGTCGCACTGGCGGGGAAGAGGAAGGACCGGGGCCGCTCGAATTGGGTGGGGCGCGGGTGGCGGGGCGACACGCGAGTCGGCGAAGGGGGTCCGCGTCAAGGTTGGTGTTTCACCCGACCGGCGAGGGAGGCAGATTGACATGCTCCCCCAGAACGCTCGCATTCTGGGGGAGCATGTCAACTCGATCACTCTAAGATCACGGCTGCTTGTCAAACGGTGTGTCGATCAAGTCCAAATGAAACTGGCCAGAGTCGAGATACCCGGCCCGAATCAGGACCGCGAAATCGGAAGCGATCAGAGTCCGAAGTAATCACCGTCACTTGTCACTGGAGTCACCGCCTCATAGTCCTCTTGGGAGAGGGGGCAGACGTAATCACAGTCGTCCGTCGCTGGAGAGGAAGCGCCATTACCCGAGGACGTTCCGTCCAACTCGGTCGAGAACTCTTGGACACGCGAAGTGGAACCTGGAACCGTGACAATGATTTCATGTGAGATATCGTCATAGTCACCGGTTTCGTCGACCGAAGCAGTTACCGTGACCGTGGTCGTCGCGGTCAGAGTACCCGGCATCGAAATATTACCCAATGTGGGGTTGATCGAAAACCCGGCCGTCGTCGCCGTGTCATCGATCGAGTATATGAAAGTCTTCCCGGGATTTACGAACCAAAAGGTAACAACCGTGTTGGTGTCATTCGCCACGAACGCGGTCATGGCGGGTGGCGCGCTGATACCGGTTGCCAACATTGTGGCGACCGGTACTTGATCTTGATCACGTTCCAAATCTTCCTCACGCACCCTGTTCGTCCCGAACTGGAAAAAATCGATATCTTCGTCGACCCAGTCACGGCCCAAATCTCCATTTGTCATGGAATCCTTGTCTTGGATAAAGTATCCACGGTCACCAAATTCACGGAGGTAGCCTGTATACCAAATCAAATAGTCATCTCGAACTCCGTCATACAACACGGTGTCTTCAGCTCTAATGTAGTGTCTGACGACGATCACGTCGTTCCCGACGCCGCCGATGATCGTGTTGGTGCCTTCGCCGCCGTCGATCGTGTCGTCCCCGTCGCCACCGTCAATCATGTCGCCCCCGTCGCCGCCGTAAATGGTGTCGTCCCCGTCGCCTCCGTCGATCGTGTCGCCCCCGTCACCGCCGTAAATGGTGTCGTCCCCATCGCCGCCGTCGATCGTGTCCACGTCGTCTTCGCCGCGTATGGTGTCGTCCCCGTCGCCTCCGTAGATCGTGTCGTCCCCGTCGCCGCCGTTGATGGTGTCGTCCCCGTTGCCGCCGTCGATCGTGTCGTTCATTGCGAAACCGAATATGAAGTCGGAGCCATCCATCCCGTTGAGGGCCGAGTTCGCCTCTTGGTCTCCAAGTAGGATTTCGGCCTCGACCGTACCCGTCTCGACGATCATGAGCGAGATGTCGTCGGTGGTGTCCGTGTCCGTGCCATTTCGAAACTCAACGCTCTCGATGCCGACAAGGGTGTCGGTGCCCCGGCCCGTCACGGTGATCCGCGGGACATTCATCATGACCGGATTCGACGTAAATTCGTGCAACGCGGCCGTGATGGTGTAGTCGCTCACCCCCCGCGCAAATACGGCCTTGTCCGTATCCATAGTTCCAGCGCCCGCCTGCAGAATCGCGGTACTGTTCCCAAAAAATTCGTCATTTGCTGGACCGCTGACGAACGTGTCGTTCCCTACCAATCCCTGGAGTTGTCCGCCGCTCGAATTTGCGATCAACCAGTCGGCTCCGGCGGTCGGACTTGATGAGATCACGGGCACGGTGTGCGTGAGATCGTCGTAGTCACCGGTCGCATCAACCGACGCCGTGACCGTCACCGGAGTCGACGCTGCCAAAATTGCCGGCAGCGTGATCACTCCCGTTGTGGCGTTGATCGTTAACCCGGCCCTCTCCGCCGCGTCATCAATCGAGTACGAAAAGGCAGAATTCGGAGCGCCGTTGACGAACCATGTGCTCACATCAACCGTCCGATCGTTAATTCTAATAAAGTCCGGAGGAGCAGCGTTACCAATGGCCAACCTAGTGGGGACTGGAGCGGCATCTAACGTGAGGTCCCGGATCGCAATGACGGCGGTGGTGCCGAAACCAATCATCTCGACACCCCTTAGTTCGTCGCGGCCCTCGTCACCGTCGTTCGTGCTATTCTTGTTCTGCACGTAGGTGACTTGGTCGGCGACGGTCGCCGTCTGCCAGATCAGGTAGTCGGCTCGGGCACCCGCGTAGTACGCGGTGTCAATTCCATTGCCACCGTCGATCACATCATCGCCCGCTCCGCCTTCGAAATGGTCGTTTCCGCCAAAGCCGAAGATCATGTCGTCGCCTCCGTGACCTTCGACCCTCATCATGTCGCCGGCCATTCCGTTCCCCATCGCGTTGCCCACGATAATCTCGGTTTCCGCCTCCGTTCTCATGGTGATGGGGGTGTCGTGATTGACAACCGCCAAATCCGTCAATCCGAAACGAACGGTCTCGACGGCGATCAAGGTGTCCGTGCCTTCGTCGTCGACGGTCGCGAAATCCCTGTCGGAGGTGGTGTTGGTGTCTTCCACCGTCAACTCCAAGGTGGTTCCCGAGAGCGCGGCCGTCACGTTGTAGTCGTCCACATCCCCCGCGAACACCGCGGTGTCTTCGCCCACGCCGCCGTCAATCACGTCGTCGCCGGCGCCGCCGGTTAGGAAGTCGGTTCCGCCGAAACCGAAGATCAGGTCGTCTCCGCCTTCGCCGTCTACCGCATTCCCCGCGCCCGTCGCTCCGTCGGACATATCGTCGCCCAAGATGATCTCCGGTCGTCGCTCACTTCTTCCGGTGGCGTCGGGATCGTCCACAATGGACAGGGTGACTGTGCCGAAACGGAGCATCTCGACGTTGGTCAAGGTGTCCGTTCCTTCGTTCGAAATGAGAGTATCGGTGTCCGTCACGGTGAACGTCACGTCCATCCCGGAGAGCGAGGCAGAAACCCTGTGGCCTCCCAACGTCCCCGAGAACACCGCGGTGTCATCGTCGGCACCGCCGTCGATCGTGTCGTCCCCGGCTCCGCCGTCAATCGTGTCGAACCCGTCGCCGCCGTCGATCGTGTCGTCCCCGTCTCCGCCGTCAATCGTGTCGTCCCCGTCGCCGCCGTCGATCGTGTCGTCCCCGTCTCCGCCGTCGATCGTGTCGCCCCCATCGCCGCCGTAAATGGTGTCGTCCCCGTCGCCGCCGTCGATCGTGTCGCCCCCCGCGAAACCGAAGATAAAGTCGGCGCCATCCCTCCCATAGAGGGGATTATAGTCTGGGCTAAAAATATCAAATCCCGAAAATGTATCCGCCGCTGCGGTTCCCAGAAGGATTTCTGCGGAGTCTGTGCCCGATCTGACGATCATGAGGGTGACATCGTCGGTGACGACGTCAGCCGTGCCGTTCAGAAACTTAACGCTCTCGATTCCGACCAAATTGTCTGTGCCATCGTTCGGCACGGCCGGAGCGGCCGGTTCGGTCGCGTTGTTGTCCTTCACAGTGACCCGCGGGGTATTCATTGCCGCCGTGGCCCCCTCGCCGAAGGTGTGCAGTTCTGCCGAGATTGTGTAGTCTCCCAGTTCTCCCGCGAAGACGACCTCGTCCGTGTCGTCGGTTCCCGGCGCAGCCTGAAGCACTCCATCAGTGTTGCCGTAGAAGTTGTCGTTCCCGGCTCCGCTGATGAACGTGTCGTCCCCAGCCATTCCCGCGAGGTATCCACCCGCGGCGGCCGCGGTCAACCTGTCGGTTCCTGCGGATGGCGTGGTGGATACGGGAACGGCCGGCGTGGTGGAATCGGGGGGGGCCACCACCGTGATGACATACTCGTGCGAGACATCGTCGTAGGTCTCGTCGGCAACGTCGGAGGCGGTGACGGTGATTGTCACCATACCCGTGGTGGCGGGGGAGATGAAAGTCACCATGTTGCCATCGACCGTGGCGGTGCCCATGCCCGTCGGAACCGACACCGCGTATGTCACCGTCGCGCCGTCGGCGCTCGTAAACCAGCCGGAAACGTTGAAAGTGACCATGGTCCCGGCGGCCACGTCATTCGTCCGCGAATCCGGAGCCCTGACCGCCACCGCGACCGCCGCGTTGTCGTCGGCGAGATCCGCGTTTAGTTCGACCGGCTCCTCATTTCCGAACTGAATCATCTCGACATCGGTCAGCGTGTCGCGGCCATCGCTCCTGTCAGCGTCGGACTCCATGTGAAGAATGTGGTACCGGTCGGAATTGATACCTACCCCGCCCACCCTCCAGATCCGGTATTCCGCCCGGGCGCCAGAAAACATAGCGGTGTCCGTCCCGTCATCGCCGTAGATCGTGTCGTTGCCATGATCCCCGCTGATCAAGTCATTACCTGTGCCGCCGTAGATCGTGTCGTTGCCGTTTCCGCCCATGATCGTGTTCCCGGCGTCTAGTAAAGGGAAGCCAATATCCGCGTAAAATCCGTATATGGTGTCGTTGCCGTCACCGCCATTGATCGTGTCTCTCCCTGTACTTCCGTTGATTGTGTCGTCACCTGCGGTGCCGTTGAGCGTGTCGTTCCCTTCGGTGCCGTTGATCGCGTCGCACCCGCCGATGACGTAGACACCGTCCGGTTCGGTGACGAGCATCGTTTCGGTCGTCCCGGGGGTGCAGTCGGCGGGGGCGGCCGCACCGCCGCCGCTGTCGTCGTCCCCGCAACCGGCCAAGGCGCCGAGTGCCGCCGCGGCACCCGTGGTCAGACCGAGGGAGGAACGCCGCTTGAGGTTTCCGCGGTTCGCTTTGAAAGGGAAATCGTCGCGCATTTTGGTCTCCGTCATCTTTTTGTTGGGGCACTTCGGCCCACTGCAATCTGTTCCATCGGCAAATCCGCCGGTGATCGTGTTGCTCCCGGCACCGCCGGAAATCGTGTCATTCCCGGCAGTCCAGGTGATTGTACGGGGGCACGCATCATCGTCTCCGCACCCGGACAAGGCGCCGAGTGCCGCAGCGGCACCCGTGGTCAGACCGAGGGAGGAACGCCCCTTGAGGTTTCCGCGGTTCGCTTTGAAGGGGAAATCGTCGCGCATTTTGGTCTCCGTCATCATTTCGTTGGGGCACTTCTCCCCACCGTAATCTGTTCCATCGGCAAAATCGCCGGTGATCGTGTCGCTCCCGGCACCGCCGGAAATCGTGTCATCCCCGGCAGTGCCGGTGATTGTTTGGGGTCCCGCACCATAGTCTCCGCACCCGGCCAAGGCGCCGAGCGCCGCAGCGGCACCCGTGGTCAGACCGAGGGAGGAACGCCTCTTGAGGTTCCCGCGGTTAGGTTTGAAGGGGAAATCGTCGCGCATTTTGGTCTCCGTCATCTTTCGTTGGGGCATTTCGGCCCATCGGAATCTTATCCATCGCCAAAACCGCCGCCGCGATTCAGACCTCACGCCTGAAACCGCGGTCGAACGGAGTGCCGCCGTGCCCGAAAACTGGTTCCTGCCGGGTTGTTCGCCATGCGTTAACCCCACGACGTCCCCTCCCGCTGGAAGGCGGGAGGGGGGCGCCGAGAGTCGCGGCAGATGGCAAATCAGCATCTCTCATCGATTTTCCGCTTGACCACCGCGTGTTCGCCCTTCGCTTCCGCGACCTGTTCTTCGTTGGCCAGGTCGGCCAACATCGTGATCGGAAAGAGCAAGTTGAGCATTCGCGTCACTGTTTGCTGCCGCTCCACGTCTAGGCGTCGAGCCTTGATGGTCGATTCCTGTTGGAACAACTCATCGCACGACAGGTTCCGAAATCTGGCTTCGGATACCTCTGCCGGTGGAATGTCCTGGGGCCTTTTTGCGCAGCCCGTGACCACGATGGCGAAGGACACGACGACCGCCGCCAACAGGCGGGGTGTTTGGGAACGATTCATCTTATTCCTCGTGTGATTGATTGTTGAGTGCGAGCGCGCGGGGTGCATCCCCGCGCGCTCGAAGGGCAGATGCCGACGAAACTCCTCTGAGGTGTCGGCTGTTGCCACGTCGAATTCACGCCCAGGGCGCGAATAAGGGTTCCACCAAATGGCGGAGCCCGACGAATTCAGTGTTCGTGGGGGTGCAGGATTCGAAACTCCCGGTGGTGAACATGGAGGATTAATTAAATCCGTCCCTGCTGTTTTCACCTCCACTTGCGTTTGCGCGAGCAAAAGCCCATAATTCCGGGTTGTTTCTTGATAAAGTCCGTGCCGGGGATAGCTTCCACTCCGGTCCGCGAAGGGCGCGATTCGCGGTCTCCGGAGGACGGTCCAGTCCGTCGGGGCGGAGCCGAAATCAATAACTCGGCAAAAACACGACCGGCCGCGGAACCATCAAAGATGATTCCGCGGCCATCATTGTCGACTTCAAGCGGATGAGTAGTATGAGTGTCCGGAACGTGGCTTCCACCGCCCGGCTCGGTTCCCGACCCAATCGACAAATTGAAGAACGGCGTCGCGGGAGCATCGAAAGGGCGGTACCTGTTCCACGCATTTCTTCCCTCGAACCCGCGCCGGAAGCTTGGTCCGCCGCGTCCGGTCGTCAGGATGGTGCAGACTACGCCACAGCTGGCATACCTATCCCAATCCCGAAATTCGGTGGGGGGGGGGTGGGGCAAATGGAGAACATTTACGAATTCGCCTTACTCGATGCGACAAGGGAGGTTACTCGCGGATTCTTTCACCGGGCGCAACTCGATATTTCCGTTGTTTTCAAGGGAATTCTCTGCCCATCATCAAAAAAATTCGTTCCCAAGCAGTAGGAATTCGATGTTCCGAAGCGAGCGCGAATCACCCGTTTCAGGTGATTCGCGAGGTGATTCGCACCCTTCGCGAGGCGATTCGCATCCTTCGCGAGGCGATTCGCATCCTTCGCGAGGCGATTCGCCGATGCTCGAAGGTGCTCGCACGAGGCCGACACCTTTAAAATCAGCGGGCAACCGAACGAAATGTCGGGGATGTCAGGCATGTCACGGGTGGTTGGCCGGTCTCCGGCTTCGTCGACGGATTCCGCTTTCGAGATGGGCGCTGGGTCTGCGGTTGCCGCGAGGCGGGCCGTGTCGCCAACACCGAATGGCGGTTGCCGGGCGGCCGCGGCCGCTTCGTGAACTGGGCACGGCGGGGAAGGCGGCGGAACGGGTGAGGGTCGTGATCGGGAAGCCCAACTGTTTGAAAGAAGGGCGCCGCGGTCAGATCGACAGACGAGCGGATTGCGTTCCGCGCTCACGGTAGGGGGTGGTTCCGTAGTGCGCCCGGTAGCACTTGGAAAAATGCGAAGGCGTGGCGAAACCGCAGGAGAACGCGACGTCCATGACGGTCAGTTCCGTCTGCAGAAGTAGGTTCCGCGCCTTCTGAAGGCGGATTTCCATGAAATATCGCTTGGGGGAACGGTTTAGGTAGCGGCGGAACAGTCGTTCGAGCTGGCGCGTCGACATGCCAACGTCGCGGGCGAGGATGGAGGGCGAAATCGGTTCGTCGATGCTCTCCTCCATCATTTGGATGACTTGGCTCAATTTGGGGTGGCGCACGCCGATCCGCGTCGGAATCGACAGCCGCGGCGTGTCCTGGTCCGTTCGGATCGAGGAGTAGATCAACTGGTCGGCGACGGCGGAGGCCAATTCCTCCCCGTGGTCCTCGGCGATGATCTTGAGCATGAGGTCGATCGACGCGGTG
>JANQKA010000675.1 GCA_028281405.1 Hasllibacter sp.
CTATGCTTTTCCAACAAGCGCCGATCCCACAGAACCTTTTTGGAGGCGGATTTTTCCGCTCCGTCCCAAGGAAGGGGAATGGCGGATCCCCAAAGCCCAAATTCGCGCAGAATGCCTGCCATGACGACGGCATAAAAGAGCAATAGAAAAAGAACAGTCAGCATGTGTACAGACCTCCTGGCTCCTCATAACGTTGCGGCCCCCAAGGGTCAACAGGACATTGACGGGATTTGTTGGCCGGAGGCATAGGGGAACGGAACCGAATCCGCCGTGGAACCCGAATCCATCTTTCGCGGGGAGATGGATTGTGGGGAGGGCCGTTCCATTGGCCGTGGAAATCCGGACGGCCGGAGGCCGCGGAACGGGATTCCATGGCCACGAGTGTCGCATGGAGTGGGCTGTTTCCATTCGAGGGCGCCTTCTCCAATTCGCGTCCCCGACCTTTCCAGTCGGACATTCCGGCGGCGTGACCGCGCGAAAACCTCTACGTATCCCGAGGTCCGACGCCTTTCCCTCTCCCTCGGATCCGCTAACGGATGGTCATGGGAGATTGCCTGCAAAACATAGCCTCGCTTCGGGTGGTGCGGCGGCCTTGAAAGGCGGCTGGACGATTCGCACAACCGTGAGCCGTTGTGGCCCGTGCCGCGTGAACGCCGATCCTTGTTCCGAAGGGCGGTGACTGCATCTCCGCCACGGGCCGACGTATTCGCGAAGCAGTCACCGCGCCGAACGTTTCTTCCCGGGAATCGACGAAGTGGGCGTGTTCGCGGGGTCCGCCACTGGGGTTTGCTGGAGAACCGTGACGAAACCGCCGTCCAGATCAGCACCATGGAACCGAATTCGTGTTCCACTTGCGTGGTGGAATACCACCCGCGGATGCCCCGCGGGTTGGCCCCCGCTCGGGGCGGTCATTCGGGGAACCCGACTCCGTGGCTCCAAGCGCAGTGAATGGGCCGGTCACTCCGGCTTCGGGTGCCACCTGTCGTCCGCGCCTTTCTCGAATGGCCAGAACAACCCCGGTGGCAACGATGCCGGGGACCCCGATGGATTCGCTCCGCGCAACATCTCCCGCGTCAGGCCGATTGCGTCGGCGAGCTTCGCGTCCTCCATGGTCGCGCCGCTCAGGTTGGCGTCCGTCAGGGTCGCACGGGTCAGAGACGCGCCAGTCAGATCCACACCCGTCAAATTCGCCCGGGTCAGGTCGGCGCCCGCCAAATCGGAGTCTTTGAGACTCGCTTGCGCGAAACTGGCTCTCGCGAGGTTCGCCTGCATGAGGTCGGTTCCAGCGAGACAAGCGCCGGCGAGGCTCGCTTCAACGAGGGTCGCCGATTTAAGATCCGCCCCGGCGAGATTCGCCGCCGCGAGGCTCGCCCCGGCGAGATTCGCGTCTTGGAAGTTCGTGGACGGGAGGTTCGCGTCCACGAGCGTCACGCGCGTGAGCTCCGCGCCTTTGAAATTCAAACCCGCGAAGTCGGCTCCCGACAAGTCCGGGGCATATCCGGATTTTCGGTCAGGCGGTTCCGTCCTCGCCAATCCCTTCATGATTTCGATCAGCGCGAACACCGCCGCGCGGGCGTCCGG
>JANQKA010000356.1 GCA_028281405.1 Hasllibacter sp.
GAAAACACCGGGAATCCAAATGGTTGACGTGACCCATCTTGCGCCCGGGGCGGACTTCCCCCTTGCCGTAGAGATGAATTTGGGCCCCGGGCGTCGCGCGCAGTTCGGGAAGGCGGTCCAAATCGCGGCCGATGAGGTTCTCCATGACGATGTCGGCGTGGCGCCGCACATCGCCGAGCGGCCAGCCCGCGATCGCCCGGATGTGCTGCTCGAACTGGTCGACCGCGCACCCCGCCTGCGTCCAGTGGCCCGAATTATGCACGCGCGGGGCGATTTCATTGACGACGAGGCCGCCCTCCGCGGAGAAAAGCTCCACCCCCGCGACGCCCACATACCCGAGGGCGTCGGCGATGCGGACCGCGATCCGGCGCGCCTCGTCGCGGGTGTCGTAGTCGATGGCGGCGGGGACAGTCGTGACGCGCAGGATGCCGTCCCGGTGAGCGTTTTCCCCGGGGTCGAAACAAGCCGTGGAGCCGTCCATGCCGCGCGCGGCGATGACCGAGATTTCCCGCTCGAATTCGATCACGCCTTCGAGAATGGCCGGAGCTCCGTCGAGGGCCTCGATGGCCGCGGCCGCGTCCGCCTCCGCGGTCAGTCGCGTCTGTCCCTTTCCGTCGTACCCGAACCGCCTCGTTTTGAGGATCGCGGGAAGCCCGATCCGCGCGAGCGCGGAGTCGAGGGCGGGGAGGTCGGGAACATCGGCGAAGGGCGCCGTCGCGAGGCCGAGATCGCGCAGAAACATCTTCTCGGTCAGCCTGTCCTGGCTGACGGAAAGGGACCGGCGCGACGGGCGGATCGGGACGACGGCTTCGATCATGTCGAGCGTGGCGGTGGGAACGTTTTCGAACTCGTAGGTGACCACGTCCACCGATCGCGCGAAGGAGGCGACGGCGTCAATGTCGTCCCAGGCCGCCGTCGTGACGTCGGCGGCCACATGCCCTGCGGGCGGTTCAGGCGAGGGATCGAAGATGTGGCACCGGAAGCCGAGGCGGGAGGCCGCCACCGACAGCATCCGACCGAGTTGACCGCCGCCGAGTATGCCCACGCGGCCGCCGTGGGGCAGGGTATCAGCCATCGGTCGGCTCATCCGGGATCGAGGCTGACAGGGCCTCCCGCCATTCTTCGAGCCGCCGCGCCAATTCCGGGTCTCCGTTCGCGAGGATCGCCGCCGCCATCAGGCCACCGTTGGCCGCGCCGGCCGCGCCGATGGCCATGGTCGCCACCGGAAACCCGCGCGGCATCTGCACGATGGAGTAGAGACTGTCCGCGCTTGAAAGGGCGCGGCTCGGCATCGGCACGCCGATCACCGGCACCCGCGTCTTCGACGCCAGCATTCCGGGAAGGTGGGCGGCGCCGCCGGCACCCGCGATTATCGCCTTCAACCCGCGCTCGGCGGCGGTGCTCCCATAGGTCCAGAGACGGTCGGGCGTGCGGTGCGCCGAGACGATCCTGGTCTCGTAGCCGACCCCGAGTTCGTCGAGGATGAGGGCGGACTCCTTCATCGTTTCCCAGTCGGACTGACTGCCCATCACGATGCCGATTTCCATGTCGCTCGCTCCGAAATCCGGTAAGCGGGAGGCATACATCAGTTTGCCGTCCTGTGGAATCACCCCGTATCCGCGCGGGAAACGCCATGTCCGACCGCGTTCCGAACAGAGACCCCCGCGTCCGAGGAAGAGCCTAGTCCTGGAACAAACCGCCGGGTCGACGGATTTTGTTCGCGCGTGTCCTCGAGGGAGTGGAAGCCGTCCGGCGGCACGGACGGGTGGGTGCCGAAATCTCGTTCGCGTGCGGGATGCGACCCGCCGGATCCCCGCGCTCCGCCTGGCCGGCGGGTGCTGAAATCACGTTCGCGCTCGAGTGGATGCGGAGCTTTCAGCGGGAACCCGAGCGTGACGACCGGGGAATTCTGGCATGCGGCCGAGCATCCAATGGCGCCCGCCCACGCATTCGCCTCGATGCCGGAAACAAAGTTCGCAATCGGGGAGTGACTTCGGAGCGGTGTTCGCGGAGGAGCGGAACGCGCATCCTGTCGGGCGAGCCGCGGAGATCGCGCCGGGCGTGGTCGCCAATTCGGTTTTGGCAAGTCGGCCATGACGCGCGGGCGGGGTTCGCGCGACGAAGCGGCACGGGAGCGCGGGAATCAGTATCCGGCCATGGGTAAGGTTGGCGGGGTACGCGCGGCGGAGCGA
>JANQKA010000737.1 GCA_028281405.1 Hasllibacter sp.
GAAGAGATACATCTTCCGCGACGCCTTCCACACGCCGATCAGGGTCACTTCCGGCCCGTCGTATAATGGGGGTTCGGAACACGAAGCCGCTCCGAGGCACATCGCGGCGACCAGGAGGAGGCGGATCATCCGTACCATGACGTGAATCAAATCCCGAAATGGCGCGAATGTCAAGGGCGTCGGACGCGGGAGCGCGGAGCGATGGTCGCGGAAACCGCCGCCGGGAATCGCGCCGGACGGTCAAGCCACCGCCGGCCTCATTGGCCGGGACCGCGTGGAGCGCCGACGCGGGAAGCGGCCGCCGCCATCGGCGTATGGCGGAGCGGGTCCGCCCGGAGCGGGATCATTCCGCGGCCAGATCGGTCTGGATGAAGCCGCCCACCTGCCGCTTCCAAAAGCGGGCGTAGAGGCCGTCGGCGCGCTCGAGTTCCGCGTGGGTGCCCTCCTCGACGATGCGCCCCGCGTCGAGGACGACGATCCTGTCCATGTGGACGATCGTGGACAGCCGATGCGCGATGGCGATCACCGTCTTTCCCTCCATGACGCCGTAGAGGGTGTCCTGGATCGCGGCCTCGATCTCGGAATCGAGCGCCGAGGTCGCCTCGTCCAATACGAGGATCGGCGCGTTCTTGAGTATGACGCGGGCCAGAGCGACCCGCTGGCGCTGCCCGCCGGACAGTTTAACGCCGCGCTCGCCGACCTGCGCCTCATACCCCGCGTTGCCTTCGGGATCCTTCAGCATGTCGATGAATTCGGAAGCTTGGGCGCGCGCGGCCGCGGCGCGGATTTCACTTTCGGTGGCGCCCGGCCTGCCGTAGCGGATGTTCTCCCGGATCGAGCGGTGAAGCAGGGAACTGTCCTGCTGAACCATGCCGATCGAAAGGCGCAGCGAGTCCTGTGTGACGGAGCCGATGTTCCGCCCGTCTATCCTAATTTCGCCCGATTCGACGTCGTAAAAGCGCAGAAGAAGCTTCACGAGCGTCGACTTGCCCGCGCCGGAGCGTCCGACGATGCCCACCCGCTCGCCCGGGGCGACGCGCAGGGAGACGTCGTTGAGGCCACCCTGTTCCTGTCCGTAATGATGCGTGACGCGGTCGAAGACGATTTCCCCCTTGGTCACCTCGAGGGTTCCGGCGTTCGGCCTGTCCACGAGCGTGATCGGCTGGGCGATGGTTTCCATGCCTTCGCTCACGATGCCGAGATTGCGGAAGAGGGACGTCAGCGCCCACATGATCCATCCGGTCATCGCGTTGAGGCGAAGGGTCAGCGCGGAGGCCGCCGCCACGGCGCCGACCGAGGCCGTTCCGGCCATCCAGAGGCCCACGGCCCAACCGACCACCGCGATGATCAGCATGCCGTTCAGCGTGGTCAGGCCGAGATCCATCCAAGTGTAAATCCGCATCTCCTCCTGAAAGGTCTTGCGGGAGTGTTCGATGGCCTCCTTGGCGTATTCGATTTCTTCGTCGTGATGGGCGAACAGTTTGACCGCGTGGATGTTGGTGTAGCTGTCCACCACGCGGCCCGTGACCGCCGACCGGGCGTCGGACGACCTCTGCGAGGCGGGGCCGACGCGGACCACCGTCCAGCGCACGAGGAGCCCGTAGAGCGCCAGCCAGATCAGGAGCGGGATCGCCAGCCTGGGGTCGGCGTCCGACAGAAGCACCACCGCTCCGACCAGATAGGCGACCGCGAAGGTGAGGGCGTCGAATATCTGAAACGCCGCCTCGCCGGCGGCGGGCGGGGTCTGCATGATCCGGTTTGCGATCCGTCCGGCGAAGTCGTTTTCGAACCAGCCCACCGACTGCCGCAGCACCTGCCTGTGCGCCCGCCAGCGGATTATCGTGCCGAAATTCGGCAGGATCGCGTTGTTCAGGAGCAGCACGTCGACCACTTGCAGCAA
>JANQKA010000753.1 GCA_028281405.1 Hasllibacter sp.
GGAGTGGTTCACCGTCCCGTCGGGTTCCACCGCGCAGTACAGTCTCACCGGGACCGTGCCGACCGGATTCTCCATCGACTCCACAACGGGCGCGATCACGGTTCCCGGCGCGTCGCGGAGTATTGAATTCCCGAACGAGGAATACGGAGCGTTCTCGGGTGATGTCGCCCCCGCGCCCGCGGCGGACGACCGTGGCCACGTCCGTCCCCACGACCAAGAGGAATTCGAGACGGTGACGCCGCCGATCATCGGCGACGGCGATTATTTCGGCCTCTGACCGTCGTTTGCCCACTGATTTTATCCGGGCCGGTGTTTGAACATCCGGCCCGTTTCTTTTTGAATATCGCGCGGGGATGGTCCTCTTCGACATTTCTTTCCCATGGACGCGGTTGCGCTTCGCCTGGTTTTCGGCCCGGCGCGCATGATGGGCGGATGATTTCCGATTCGGTGATTCCGTCCGGACCCTCCGCGGATCGAGCGGACCACAATCAGAAAACCGAATTCGGCGGGATCCGGTTTCGGTGTCGGTCGTGGGGAACACCGACCATCCCCCGTCTGGTTCCCGAGCTCCGCGACCCCACCCGGAATCGGTCATCCCGATTCCAAGGTGAATGGAGACATGGCCGTGAATTTTCATTCAGCTGGAACGCGAGCGGTTTTGATGGAATCACAAGCGCGGGATGCGTGAAGATCAACGCGGGACGTTGAAGTTCGCCGATCACCGCCGTCAACCGATGTGGTGCTCACATCCAAGCGCCGGCGATCCATATCCCTGTTTTCCGTGGAATCAGTCGATATCGGCTTCCGGAAGCATGGAGTGTCGCATCAACGCGTCGCGCGCGACGGGGATGGGATTCGACCTCCATTCGGGGTGGTGTGGTGAGGGATGGAATCAGATGTGATCGGTTTCGGGGAACATGGAATACTGCATCCACAGATCGCGCACGGCGCGGACGCAACCGAGGGCCGCCGGCCCCCGTCCGGCTGAATTCTCCAGGATCGACGAAAACACCGCTCCATGCGGAATCCTCGCCGTGGCGGGTCCGAGATCCCTGATCTTCCGCGCCAAGGCGCGAAGGTCCTCGATGTCCTCGGGACGGGGCCTGTTCTTCGTCCGCGCGTCTCCCGGAGACCACTCCAGCGCCCGTTCCACCGCGTCGACGATGTCTGACAGCCGGCGTTCCGGGGCGCCATCGGGAAACAGGCGGGCGATTTCGGAGACCGCCTCGGCGGCCGATTCCTCCGGCGTCTCGGGGAGCGTCGTCATGTCAGGACGCAACCTTTGAACCATTCGATCATCTCCATGTCGCGCGGCGGGCGGTCGGGGCCGAATTCCCCGGCTCCGCCCCGCGGCGCGGTGAACGGGGTTTCGTTGTCGGCCACGGCTCCGTCCTTGGTCAGAAATTCCATGGTGGTGATTCCGCCGCTGACGTGGTCGTGGATAATCTCGAACGCGCCCGACGCAACAGCGGTTGGTGCGGCGCCCGAATCCTGGGCGGTTCATCGGGACCGGCTCCGGACACGGGGCGGACAGCGTCGGCGTCCGGATCCCGGGCGATCCATAGGGACCGGCCCCGGACACGAGGAGGACCGCGTCGGCCCCGGATCCCGGGCGATGCATCGGGACCGGCTCAGGTCACGAGCGGACAGCGGCGGCGCCCGGATCCCGGGCGGTTCATCGGGACCGGCTCAGGTCACGAGCGGACAGCGCCTGCGCCCGGATCACGGGCGATGCATCGGGACAGGTCCCGGACACGAGGAGTGGCGCGTCGGCGCCCGGAACCCGGGCGGTTCATCGGGACCGGTCCGGACACGGGGCGGGGCGCGTCGGCGACCGGAACCCGGGCGGTTCATCGGGACCGGCTCCGGGCACGGGGCGGACCGCGTCGGCGACCGGAACCCGGGCGGTTCATCGGGACCGGCTCCGGACACGGGGCGGTGAGCGTCGGCACCGGATCCCGGGCGGTTCATCGGGACCGGTCCCGGACACGAGGCGGGGCGCGTCGGCGACGGATCCCGGGCGGTTCATCGGGACCGGCTCCGGACACGGGGCGGGGCGCGTCGGCGACGGATCCCGGGCGGTTC
>JANQKA010000760.1 GCA_028281405.1 Hasllibacter sp.
CCGGACCCGCGTCTCCCCGTCCGCGGGGAGGCGATGAAGCTTGGCCGCGTCCCGGCGATTCGAACCCCGGCGGACCGCGGGAGCGAACCCGGCGCGACCCGACCGGCGTCCAGCGGAAAGCGACGGCGAGACGCCCCGGTTCGGGGCGTTCGGTGATATCGGATGAGGAATGGCCACGTCGGGGCACCCACGCATGTTTCTGATTCGTTTCGGGGTATCGATAGCCGGACGACCGTTCACGGGCGACGGCGGTATCCAACGCAAAGGGTGAAAATTCGGCGAATCCGGCGGTTTTATGTGGATAACCCCGCCATCCTCCGCACACTTCGTTCCGCCCCTCCGGAAGGCGGCTAAATGGCGTCAGGGGAGCGACGCCCGACCAACCGCTTGAGAAGGAGGCTTGAAATGCGCGCGGACCCTTCCTGATTCGCCAAGGCCCGAATCACGTCCATACCGTTTCCGCGGACGCCCCGCCACGCCAGTCTCATGGGCGCTCGCTCGGGCGGCCCGCCATGCGCGTCGAGCGCGGAACCGAATCACCGTCCGGAATCGGCGGAGGGCGCCGCGGAGCGGGAATCGCCGCCGCATCCATCCACCCGGACCGGAACACGTCCACCCCGCACCCGGTGAACACAGGGAATGAAGTCGATGTCTGAGAACCAAAACGAATCGAGCGCCGACCGCGAGCGGGTCCAATCCCTGCTGGCCGCGGTCATTATCCTCGCGATCCTCCTCTCGGTCCCGTCTTGGCTTCGCGAGGAGATGAACGCGTTCGCCGGAGCCGTGTCCTATCTGCACGTCCACCCCTTCGGCCTTCTCGCCGAGCGCGTCCCGGTCTCGAAGAGCCTGCCGCTCTTCGGCCCCGGTTTCTTCGCGAAGGCGGAGCTCGCCAAACTCTTCCTGGAACAGGGGAATTTCGCCCACATGTCGCCGGAACAGCGGCGGGAGGTGCTTTCCGTGGCGGGATTGTGCGCGATGCCCATTTACCTTCCGTTCATGATCGCGGCCGCGGTCGCGGGGCGGAATTTCCGTCCGGACATCATCTACAGGAACGCCTACTCGCTCGACCGGATGATCCGGGTTCAATCGGAACACTGGCTGACCTCACGCACAGCGCGTCACGTCAATCCCTTGGAAATTCCGGAGGTGTCGGCGGGGCTCCTCGCGCGGCGGCTCGTCGAGCGCGCGCGCGGGAGCGGCGGGGACCGCGACCGGGCGGGCGAACTGGTGCGCGTGGTTCCGGAGGCGGCTTCACCGGACGCATGGCACCGCGCGCTTCTCCCCGAGGAGTGGCTCGTCGCGAAAGGGCTGTGCATCGACCGCGCCGACATCGACGCGGCCATCGGCGGGGACCGGGATTATCCCGACGGACCGCTCGAATCGCCCGGAGAATGGAGCGGCTTGACCCTCGACACGCTAATGGAGGTTCTATTGGAGCAGCTCCGCTCGCCTTGGAAGGGGTTCGCGTCCATGCGCCCGGCGCACAAGGCGCTCTGCGCCGCGATGTGCCTCTTCCACGATTACGACATCGTCGGGGGGAATCTGCTGCTCAACGATCTTGGAGCCATCAGCGACGCGACCCGGGGGGAGCCCGGCGGAATGGACGGCGCGATCCGGTCGGAGGAAGGATTCCTTGATCGCGTGGACGCGGTCCTCGGGGGAAAGCCCGGACAACGGATGCTTGGCGTCGCCAACGGGCACGCCTGGCTGGAGAGCGCGTTTCCGGCGATGCTGGCCGTCGCCCGCGAGGACAGGGGCGTTCTGCCCGCGGCGGCCTTCCTGTGGCTCAAGGGCGAAGACAGGCCGCTGTGGTACATACTCGACAACGTTGGCTCGGAGGCGGTCATGATCGAAGCGGCGGGGGCGATTTCGCACTTCCGGGCCGAACGGCAGATCGGGAAGCCGATCCGGCGCCCCGCCGTCTATCAAGCGGCGCGGGCGCTGCTCGAGGATTATCTCGACATGACTCCCGAAAGGGTCGCGCGGCGCGGGGAACAGGAGCGGCGGGCGCGAACCGCGGGACGCAGGATCGACATCCTCGCCGGGAAGGGCGCGGGGGCCGATTCACCGTGATTCCACGCTAACAAACCGGGCGGATCGCGAATTCGCTTGGTGGTTTCCGCCGCGGTCGGCGATCCTCCGCCCCGGCGGGCGATCCGTTGATCGGAGACGCCCGCGCCGTTTCCGGTGGGCGTCCACGGCCATGCCACGCGACGGGTCGATTTCCGGGCGGCCAGTCAAGAGCATTGATCGAAGCCGCACCCGGAACCGCGCCATGGCTTCCCGGTTCGGGGGAACGCTTGCGCCCGTCACCGCGCGGCCCGCGCTGATAAAAAAAACGACCGGGGCAGCCAACCGTGCGGGTGGAACATTGTCCCTCGCCAACGCCGGTTGTGTTTCGCATCGGGTGGCGGAAGGAATCACCCACTTTACCGCCGGCGAGGCGGACGCCCGCGCCCGCTCCGCGGGCGGTGTTCACCCGGTCCCTCTCTGGAAGTTCCCGGAACGCCATGTGGGTCCGACAGCTCGGTTCCCCTTTGCTGGAATGGTTTAGCCGCGCTCCCGCCACGCATCACGAGGCGTTCGGATTGAATCTCACCCCAATTTCCCAGCCGGGGAGGGATGGAATTAAACGTTGCGGCTCGGCGTCCCACGGTGCACAATACCCTTGCTCGCCCTTTGCGAACAACTCGCGCACGATCCTGATGCGGTGAACTCGAGTCGCTGTCCACGAACCTCGAGTCGCCGGGCGTCCAGGTTGCGAAGGTGAATGAGCTCGGCGACGACCTCGAGTACCTGCAAGAACTGGAACTGGTTGAGTTGGACAAGAGCTACCGTGGCGCACTAACCGGGTCGCGGTTCCGTTGCTCGGAATGTGGATCCGAGCATCCATCGATTTCGATTATGCCGTCGCGCGAGCGCGGGAATAAGCCCAGGAGGCCAATCCATGAACCATCCCTACCAAGTACTGGGCACATCGATTCCCGAGTTGCTCGCACGCCGTCGGCTTATTTATCGGCTCGAGCGGCACCTCCTGAAACCATCGCCGGATCACGTTCAGGTCGTTGGTCCCACCTTGTTCGGAAAGTCCGTCCTCCTGCATGGACTCGCGAGGCGCCTCGAGGCGGCTGACAATTACTTCGTCGCCGCCGCCTACGACGATCTCCGTCACGCGCCGCCAACCGACGACGCAACCTTTCGTCGGCGCTTTGCGGAAGTGGTCAAAAAGACACTCGCCACTGCAAAACCGGACGTCGCCGAGTATCTCGACCTCGAAGACAAGGGCATCCACGAACTTCTCGACCTGGCCTTTCAGGAACTCGAGCAGCAGGGTGCGCGTCTGCTCGTCGTCCTTGATGGCTTCGACCACGTGCTGGCTGGAACAGGCATTACTCGCAACCTCTGGGGCCAGCTTCGCTCTCTCGCGCAGAAATCGAGCCTGCGTCTCGTTACCGGCGGTCGGCATCCTCTCCGCGAGCTGTTCAAGACGGAAGAATCGCGAACGTCGGACTTCTGGGAGATATTCTACGACACCCCCGTGGCGGTCGGTCCGTTCGAGAAGGACGACTGGGACGACCTGCTGGCACCGCTCACGGGCGCCGGCGTGACGGTCGACGGCTCCGGCCGCAAGGAACTCATCAACTGGTCCGGCGGCGTGCCCGTTCTGGCCGCCTCCCTCCTGGAGCGATTGGCGGCCGATGCCCGGGACGGCTACGCGATCACAAAGTCGGAGGTCGATAAGACCGCGGAGGACATGCTCGAGCAGCCGCCGGCCCACCTCGAGCAACTCTGGGACGACTGCGATTTCGAGCTGCGGGGTGACGTGGCCACCCTCGCCGAGAGGGAATGCGACGGTGTCCTCCTCTCCGAATTCTCCACCCAGCGACAACGGGCCCTTTGGGGTCGCGGCTACGGTGTCACCTCCGGAAATCACATGAGACCCGGCTGCCGGCTGATGGCGCGGTATGCCCTGCAAAAAGGACGTGCAACGCGACGGGTCGATTTCCGGACGGCCGGTCAAGAGCATTGATCGAAGCCGCCCCCCGAACCGCGCCATGGCTTCCCGGTTCGGGGGAACGCTTGCGCCCGTCTCCGCGCGGCCCGCGCTGATTAAAACTCGACCGGGGCAGCCAACCGTGCGGGTGGAACAGTGTCCCGCGCCAACGCCGATTGTGTTTCGCATCGGGTGGCGGAAGGAATCACCAAATTTTCCGCTGGCGAGGCGGACGCGCGCCCCCGCTCCGCGGGCGGTGGGCACCCGGTCGCACGCCGGAGGTTCCCCGGAACGCCATGTGGGTCCGACCGCTCGGTTCCCCGTTGCTGGAACGGTTGAGCCCCGCTCCCGCCCCACATCACGAAGCGTTCGGACGGAATCACACCCAAATTTCCCAGCCGGGGAGGAGTGGATTTAAACGTTGTGGTGCGGCGTCCAACAGTACACAATGCCCTCGGAATCCGACAACACATCGAAGGCGTGGCCATGCTTCTCGGCTTGAACACCTCGACGATTCCGCGCCGCATGCCCATCCCTCTCAACGAGGTCGCATCCTCCACGGGAGTTCCGGTGCGCGAAATCAACAGGTTGATCGACGACGGCTTTCTCCCCAAGTCCGCAATCGTGGAATCCGGCGATCATCGCGCCGTCCGCGCCTTCGCGGTGTCCATGGTCGCGTTCGCGGCCTCCAATGCCCCGAATCTGAACAGGGAATTGCGCCGCGAAGCCCTACGGGTGATCGAAAAATTCGTCAAGGAACATTGGAACCGACTAAACTTGACATGCCCCCAAATTTACTCGCATTCATAACCGGACGATGTTCTCTCTTTGGCCTCAGCCCGGCCCGGGCGGAGGCTGTCGTCGTCTCCTCCCGTTCCCGATCTTCTTCTTCCCTGGCAGTATTCTCCAACGTGGCCGCATTCATCGCCGGCGGAAGATTGCCAAGGCGGCTGTGCGGCCGCTCAGTGTTGTATGCAAACCACCAGGCTTCGAGAATTTCTCGCGCTTCGCCCAATGTTCGAAAATCGTGGCGGTTTAGGCATTCGTCGCGGCAACGCCCGTTGAAACTCTCAATGAACGGATTGTCCGTCGGCGTTCCG
>JANQKA010000850.1 GCA_028281405.1 Hasllibacter sp.
CCCTTTGCGGTCGAACCACCAGAACATCATCATCGCCGCCGCCGCGGCGAAGAGCGTCCAGAAGCGGACATGCATGAAGGCCGGCAGTAGGATGAGCACGACACGGCCGTCGAAAATCAGAAACTTCGCGGGCCTCATCGTGTCCCGCCAATACACCGGTTGGCCGAACATCAGGCGGTCTCCTCCCCGGAAGCGCGGTCCACGAACGCGTCCCCGATCAAACCGAGCGCGCTCCCGCGGGAAATCACGCCGCCTCGGAGGAGAGGAATGACGGCGTCCGGCAGGGATTGCCGCATGTCACCCGCTCCCGCTCCCTCGGCGGCGCCCGCGACCTCGCGGTTCAGGACCGCCGGCCAATCGTCGACCGGAAGAGTCAGGAGTTTCTCCTTCAGGCGCGGCGTGAATTTGATGAACTCGCGCGCGGGCACGCGCCCCGGCGCGTCGATTCTCGGCGGCAGGTGCTGCACCATGCAGAACCGCAGCGCCGAAATCAGGTCGAACGCCCGGGCGTCCCGCTCGGCGGCGGGAAACACCGACAGCAGGCGGCGGACCGCGTCGGACACATCGTTCGCGTGCGTCGTGGTGTAGACGAGATGCCCGGTCAGGGAGGCTTCGAGCGCGGCCGAGATCGTCGCGTGGTCGCGCGCCTCGCCGACATTGATGATGTCGGGCTTGCGGCGCAGCGCCGAGTGGATTCCGTCCGCGAAACTGACGAGATGCTTTCCGACCTCCGACTGGCCCATGATCGAGGACGACCCGTCCAGACCGCCGGTGATGTCGCGGAACGTGTATTCGATCGGGGCCTGTATGTCGACGATTTTAACCGGGCGGTCGCGATCCTCCAGATGGCTGCGCGTGACCGCGGCCAGGGTGGTCGACTTGCCGGAACCGGTGCCTCCGGCCACCACGACGATCCCGTTCCGCGGCTTGAGCGCGTCGAGAACCTCTTCGTCGAGCCCGACCTCCGCCGGATCCGGTGTTTTCGACGGAAGCGCCCGCAGGGAGATTTCGACCCCCCGCCCCTCGCGCCCGTGGATTCCCGTGGCGTTGACGCGGAACCGCTGCCGGGATCCATCGGCGAGATTGACCTCGTAGGAGAAATCGAGAACCCGACGTCCGTTGATCTCGGTCCGCGCGTCCGCCCCTCCGTAGACCTCCGCGAGAACCTGTTCCACTTCCGAAGGCGACCAGGGCTTGCGGGTGGCGCGATACCACAGGCCATGGATTTCGGCCCTTGGTTGCTGATCCGATTGAATGGTGACGTCCGAGGCTCCGGACATCACGCAGGACATCAGGAATTCCCTGAAATCGTCATCGGTGATCCGGGGAGGTTCGTCCCTGAGCATGAACGCTTCGAGGCGGCTTCGATCGGCCTCTACCGTCCGGCTGTTTCCGACGCCCCCGGAGACGCGCCTCGACACCGCGGGGATTCCGCGACCTGTGTTTTCCATCGCTCCCTCCCCCGTCAGGCCGCGGCGCCGTTGTCCGGCGATTCCGGTTCGGCCCCGGCCGACGCGCCCGCCCGCCCGCTCCGTTTCGGAGCGCCCCTTGTTGGAGTGCCCCGTCCCGGATCTCCCGTTTCCGGAGCGATTTTTTCCGGAGTCCA
>JANQKA010000853.1 GCA_028281405.1 Hasllibacter sp.
GGTTCCCGCGTTCGGTCGCTGGATGTCGATTTGTCGTTCAGCCAACCCGCGGATCACGCTCCGTTCCCGCCAAACCGGCGCGGGAATTGGTGCGTGTCCGGATACGGCACCCGGAGGATTCGAATCCTTTTCGGCGGGGGCGGCCCGGAATGGAGCGGCGCCCATTCCCGGCGCCGGGGATCCGAGTCGTCCAAGCGGTCCACCGTCGATTCCAGGCCTCGGCGCCCCGCTCGCCAAGGACCGCACCCGCTCCACACACGGTGCTTTGACGCCGTTCCCGCGCGCGCCCGGCATTACGTTGCCGGGTCGACACATCTCCCGGGGCGACCCGAAGCAACGGCGAAATCACCCCGATCCCAGACCGAACAGGCCGCGCGAATCCGTCGCGTCGGAAAATTCGACGTCCACCACATGATCGTGGACGTCGAAGCCACGTCCGAACCCGTCGCGGGGCAACGCGTCGGGATTCATAATCACGATGTACTGGAATCCAACGGCCTCCGCGCGTTCGGCTCCGAGTTGAAGCGCCCTTGCGACATGACGCCCGCCGACGCCGTCGAACAGGCGGCCGTCGTGAATCAAAAAGCCCGGCCCACGCCCACGTCTCGCGGTGATCTCGGCGAGCATGAGGTCGAAGCAGAATATCCGCATGCCTGGAGCGCCCCCGACCGGCCGACCGTGGGATTTGAATTCGAATTCGATTCCTTTCATGGTCGGGTAGACCGTCAAACCGCCGACTTTTTCGCACAGGGACTCCGAAAGCGATTCGATCGCCAAAATCGCCTCCCGAACGATGTCCCAACGCTCGTCGATGTCATTCCGCAGCGCATTGAACAATTCCTCTCGTTCCCGGGCGATCCCCGATTTCGATTTTTCCAACCGCGTGGCGGCCTCCATGCGCTGTCGCAACGCTTCGGCTTCCGCTTCCGCCCGAGCGGATTCCCCGCGCAGGGCCGTATAGTGTTCAAGCGCCCCGCCGGCCTCGAGGATCGCCATGATTTGCCCGCGGCGCGTGTCCAACCCGGCCACTCGTTCGCTCCGCGCGGCCATGCGCTCCCGCTTCGAGGCAATCTCGTCCGCCATGTGCGCTCGGCGGTTTTCAGTGATGGCCCGGTGAAACCGTTCGACTTCTTCGACACGCCTCCACACCCTATCCGGCAATAGGACGTTGGCCTCGGAAAAAAGTTTTTCAATCTCGGCGGAACCGGGAGTTTCGTCATCGCTCAAGGAAGCCTCGAGATCCTTCAAAGACCTCGCGTCCATCAAGTTGTCACCGTTGATTTCGTCGATCTCCGCGGTGATCGCGTTCGCCTCGCTCTCGAGCTCCTTGTATTCCGGAACGACCTCGAAGGCGTCCACCTTTTCGCGCAGTTGTTTGGCGCGATGCTTCGCGATGGCCAATTTGGTCCGCAAAACGGCTGTTTCTCCGAAGAAGCGGCCGAGACTTCCGCTTTCGGCGGATCTCCAAATCTCCCGGGCGATTTTCTCTCGGGAGCGGAGTTCCTCGAATCGGCGCGGAATGCTCCAATCGAGCCCCAAAAGGTGGGAGACCGACACCTGTTGGCTCCAATTCCGCTGCTTGATTGAATGCCGCGTTGGACTCCGGAAGCCCCCGTCGCCATGCCGCCGGGCAAAATAAGGAAAAATCCGCTGGAACGACGGATGAAATCCCTGTTTCCGGTCGTTGGAGGAGGCCGGCAACCCGAACCAGATGTTCCCGAGGGCCGCGCTCCATTCCCCGTTGGACATCTCGGAAAAGTCCATTCCCCTTCCGGACAGCGGGGGAATCGGCGAATTTTCCGGCAATCCGTTCACCCGGACAACTTCCGGCCGCCCCCCGCCGCGCGAAACCGTTGCGGCGGCTCCCGCGATGTCGAAGACAATTTCGAAGTTCCAAGGCTTCAGCGCCTTCGAATTGAAAACGCTCCCTTTTCGGACGTCCGCCCCGAAGAGGAAATGGATCAGTTCGACAAGACCGGTTTCGTCCGATCCCTTTCCGGAACGCGGACCCGTCCCGCCTTCGCCATTCGGGGAAGGCAGGATGTTCAGTCCAGGCTTGAATTCGATATCCTTGAACGAAGCGAGATCGCTTCCCAGTCGATGGATCATTGTTCAAGCCTCCGCAACAGTCCACGCTCGAAGTCGATCGCTCCGATCATATAGAGAAAGTCCAGCGATAAAAGAAACCAATGGTAGGAGATCGTGGCCTGGGTCGGAAACGCCGATCGGACGTCGCGGAAATCATCCCAGAGACGCGAAACCGTCATCGGTTCTTCGAGAAGGGAAAGTATCTTTCCGCCGACGCCGATCAGGGAACGGTCCGGTGGAATGTGCATGGTCGGCAGGATCATGATGCGCCCCCGGAACGGATCGGTTTCCCGACAAGGACGCGCCGCCAACGAAACGGAAACCGTCGACGGCGCGGTTCCGCGCTTGAAGGTTCGACGGAAATGGGCGGGGTCCTGAGCGACCCCGAATCATGCCCGCGTGGGCCCGGAGGATTCGCCTGGCATCCCGCGGCGGAGCCGGAACGATTCGGCGAAGTGTTCATCGGAGCGGACTCCTTCGCATCCACGCCGTCGGAAGCGCGATGCCGGAACGACGGTCCAACGCCGGCGCGCCGAGATCCACCAACCGGATTCCCGAAGTATACGGCCGCGCGGCATCCGTCGAAGTCCGGCCGGAAACGTGATCGCACGGGATCACGAACCGACCCTTGGAGTCCACATCCATTCCAAGTGGAGTGGCGTTCCATATCCGCCCGCCGCGATCGTGTCGCCTCCGCCAATTCCCCGGAATCCCCCGAAGGAAGCGTGGAGTTCACCTCTCCGCAATAATAGGTGGCGGCGGGCCGCGGAGGCGTCCCGGAGACACACGGACCACCGGGGCGTCGGCCTTGTCGATTTCGAA
>JANQKA010000053.1 GCA_028281405.1 Hasllibacter sp.
GGCCGATGCGGAGATGACGGTGGAAGCCGCGACGGACCGTTTCGACGCTTCCACCGGGGACGATTCGACTCCGGGAGTGGGTGGCGGTTGGAACGAATCACCGCGGCCAAGTGATTCCGGAATCGGGTTTTCCGGGTCGGGCGTCGGCTCCGGAGCTTCGCGGAGTCCGGTTCACGGAATCACTTCAGATGAAGGCGCGTTCCCGGCCGATGCGGAGATGACGGTGGAAGCCGTGACGGATCGGTTCGACGCTTCCACCGGGGCCGATTCGGCCCCGGGAGCGGGTGGCGGTTGGAACGAATCACCGCGGCCGCGTGATTCCGGAAACGGGTTCGCCGCGTCGGGCGTCGGCTTCGGGGCTTCGCGGAGTTCAACTCACGGAATCACTTCCGATGGAGGCGCGTCCCCGGCCGATGCGGAGATGACGGTGGAAGCCGCGACGGACCGTTTTGAAGATTCCACCGGGGTCGATTCGGCTCCGGGAGCGGGTGACGGTTGGAACGAATCGCCGCGGCCGCGTGATTCCGGAACCGGGTTCGCCGCGTCGGGAGGCGGCTCCGGGGCTTCGCGGAGTTCGACACACGGAATCACTTCCGATGAAGGCGCGTCTCCGGCGAATGAGGAGATGACGGTGGAAGCCGTGACGGATCGGTTCGACGCTTCCACCGGGGCCGATTCGGCTCCGGGAGCGGGCGGCGGTTGGATCGAATCGCCGCGACCGCGTGATTCCGGGACCGGGTTCTCCGCGTCGGACGACGGCTCCGGGGCTTCGCGGAGTCCGACTCACGGAATCACTTCCGAAGAAGGCGCGTCTCCGGCGAATAAGGAGATTACGGGGGAAGCAGAGTCGGACGGAATCGACGCTTCCACCGAGGATGAATCTGCTCCGGACGTAGGTGGAGGTTGGAACGAATCGCCGCGACCGAGTGATTCCGGGACCGGGTTCGCCGCTTCGGGCGACGGCTTCTTGGCTTCGAGGAGTTCGACTCACGGAATCACTTCAGATGAAGGCGCGTCTCCGGCGAATGAGGAGATTACGGGGGAAGCAGCTTCGGATGGAATCGACACTTCCACCGAGGTCAAATCGGCGCCGGACGTGGGTGGAGGTTGGAACGAATCGCCGCGGTCGCGTGATTCCGGAACCGGGTTCTCCGCGTCGGGCGACGGCCCCGGGGTTTCGCGGAGTCCGGTTCACGGAATCACTTCAGATGAAGGCGCGTCCCCGGCCGATGCGGTGTTGACGGGTGAAGCCGTGAAGGACGGGTTCGACGCTTCCACCGGGGTCGAATCGGCTCCGGATGGAGGCGGTGGCTGGAGCGAATCACCGCGACCGAGTGATTCCGGGACCGGATTCTTCGCGTCGGGCGACGGCTCCGGGACTTCGAGGAGTTCAACTCACGGAATCACTTTCGATGAAGGCGCGTCTCCGGCGCATGAGGAGATCACGGGGAAAGCGGCGTCGGACGGAATCGACGCTTCCACCGAGGTCGATTCGGCTCCGGCTGGAGGCGTTGGTTGGAGCGAATCGCCGCGACCGTGTGATTCCGGGACCGGGTACTCCGCGTCGGTCGACGGCTCCGTGACGTCGAGGAGTTCGACTCACGGAATCACTTTCGATGAAGGCGCGTCTCCGGCGCATGGGGAGATCACGGGGAAAGCGGCGTCGGTCGGAATCGACGCTTCCACCAAGGTCGATTCGGCTCCGGCTGGAGGCGTTGGTTGGAGCGAATCGCCGCGACCGAGTGATTCCGGGACCGGGTCCTCCGCGTCGGTCGACGGCTCCGGGGCTTCGCGGGATACGTCCCCCGGAATCATTTCCGACGGGGACGCGTCCCCCGCGGTCGTGGAAAAGCCGAGTGGTGTGGTGTCGGAAGGGCTCGGCGCTTCCGTGGAAGGCGAATCCGCCCCGGATGAAAGCGGCGGCTGGAGTGAATATTCGCGGTCGTCGGATTCGGCGACCGGCTCGGACACGCGGGGAGGCGAGCCGATTGATTTTCGGAACACCGCTCCCGGAGCCGTTCCTCCCGGAGTCGCGCCTCCGATGGACGATGGAAAGTCGGCGGATGAAGATTCGGGAAAGGTGGCGGCAACGGATGCCGAATCGACATCGGCCACGGGATGGACGCGGAAGGATTCGCCTTGGCCGCGCGATTCACTCGACGGCCCCGGCGCGCCGGGAACCAAGGCCGGGGATCGGCGGGATGACGATTCCGAAACCGATTCCTCCTGCGCCGGGCCGCCGAAGGCCACGCGTGATGGCGGGGCGGCCGGTTCGGAAAATATCGAAGCTTCCGCGGACGCCGAATCAGCCCCGGATGAAGGCCGGCCGCGCGCCTCTTCGCCGCGACAACCGGATTCAAAGGGCTATGGCGAAGGAACGGGCGTCGGAGGCGGGGATTCGCTGAACGCCGATCCGGATATCTCCGGAGCGGAGGGAACCCCGGTCGGGAATGGGATCGATGGCTCCGGTCCGGGCGCGGACGACGCCTTGGAGGGCTCCGGGTCAGCAGCTGGAGAAATTCGGCCGGACGCCGGGACGCGGACACCCGATGATCGGGAACCGGTCTTGAGGGCGAGGAGGGATTGGGACCCCGTTGAGAGCGTTCCCTTGGTTCTGGAATCCGAAGATTTGGAGCGCTCCGGGCGGGAAGCGGAGGATCCCGAGCCAAGTTCGGCCGGCCCGGAGCGGAGTCGGGGATCCCGATGGCGGCGCGGCGGCTTCCTTCCTTCGCTCATCGGCGGCGTGTTGGCGGCGGGTGTCGGCTTCGCCGCCGCGTTGGCCTTGAGCCAGGGATCTCCCGAATCTGGCGAGGCGTTGGGGGATCCGATCGGCGATCTGCGGATGGAACTCGCGGAGGCCAGGGAGCACGCGCTCGCCTTGGAGGAACGGACGGACGCGCTCGACGCGCGGTCGGAGCGGGTGGAGGGGGAATTCGGAGCCGATCTCGCGTCCGTTCTGGAACGTGTCGCCGCGCTGGAGGAGTCGGGAGGGGCCATCTCGGAACGCTTGGATGAATTGGAGCGTCGCGCCGCAACCGGCGGGGGATCGGCTCCGATCGTTGGAATCCCGCTGGGAAGCGCGTACGCGATCCAGTCCGAGGTGGTTCGACTCGGGGCATCCGACGAGGAGATCCGCCGCGAACTCGGCGGGCGCGTCGACGGACTGTCCGGGGATGTAGAAGCGCTCCGGAGCGATTTGGACGAGCACATTCAATCCGTGGAATACATGGCGAAGGCCGCCGACGAGGCGGAAAAGCGGGCGTTGGCCCAGACTCGCCTCGGCGATCTCGCGGCCGCGGTCCGGGCGGGCCTTCCGTATTCGGCTGAACTGCTGGCGCTGGGCGAAGTCACGGGGGAATCCCCGCCGAATGCCTTGTCCGGTCGGGCCGAAGAGGGCGTGGCGTCCCTCGACCGTCTGAGGGAGGAGTTTCCGGCCGCGGCCCGCGCGGCGCTCGGCGCCTCCGCGACCATTGATCCCGAGGCGGGATTCGCCGAACGCCTCGGGGCGTTTTTGCGAATGCAGACGGGAGCCCGTTCCCTGGTGGCGCGGGAGGGGAACGATCCCGACGCGGTATTGAGCCGGGCCGAAGCCGCCGTCCGCGACGGAAACCTGGAATTGGCTTTGCGGGAAATCGGAAACTTGCCGGGGGAGGCCAAAGCCGAATTGTCCGACTGGACCGACGCCGCTCGGTCCCGTCTCGAGGCCCTGTCGGCGCTCGGAGGCCTCCTTCCGGCCCCCGACCGGACTTAGGGGAATCCGATGCTCTGGTCGCTCCTGAAAGCGCTCGCGTTCCTGGGAGTCGTGGCCCTGGCGGCGCTCGCCGCCGTGTTCCTGACGGATTCCACCGGCGGAGTCCGGATCAGCGTGGCCGACACCGAATACACGCTCGGACCGTCGCAATCCGTGGCGGCGGCCGTCCTACTGGTTCTTGCCCTGTGGCTCGCGCTCAAGATTCTTTCACTTCTCGCGACCCTTATCCGGTTCATGGCGGGAGACGAGACCGCGATCAGCCGCCACTTCACCCGCAATCGCGAAAGGAAGGGGTTTCAGGCGATGGGCGAGAGCCTGATGGCCTTGGCGTCCGGAGAGGGCCGGGAAGCTATGGCCAAGGCGGCCAAGGCGCAGCGTCATCTGCGGCGCCCCGAATTGACCAATCTCCTCGCCGCGCAAGCGGCGGAAATGGCAGGGGACCGAAAGACGGCGGAGGAGGTGTACAAGCGCCTGCTCGCCGACGACCGGACCCGGTTCGTCGGGGTCCGCGGATTGATGAAGCAGAAGCTGGATGCGGGGGAGACCGAAACCGCGCTGAAGCTCGCCGAGAAGGCGTTCGCGCTGAAGCCGCGCCATGTCGAGGTTCAGGACGCGCTTTTGAAGTTGCAGGCGGAGAAGGGGGATTGGTCGGGAGCCCGAAAGGTTCTGGACGCGAAGCTGCGCCACGGCTCGCTCACCCGGGACGTGCATCGCCGCCGCGACGCGATTCTCGCCCTGTGCTCCGCTGGCGGCCCTGAGGACGGGGCGGATGCCTCCAAATGGCGCGAAGCGGCCATCTCGGCGAACCGCCTATCGCCGGATCTGATCCCCGCCGCCGTGATGGCCTGTCGCGCCCACGCGGTGAGTGGCAACGCGGGCCGGGCCGCGCGCGTGGTCGAGAAAGCCTGGGCGGCCAGTCCGCATCCCGAATTGTGCGCCGCCTACGCGGAGATCCATCCGGAAGAGAGTCCCGCCCGGCGTTTGGACCGATTCGGAAAGCTGACCGAAGCGCGGCCCGATCATCCGGAAACGCGGATGCTTCTGGCCGAGCTCAACATCGCCGCGGAACGCTTTCCCGACGCCCGCCGGGCCTTGGGCGATTTGCCGGAGACTGCTCCGACGGCCCGCTCGCTCGCCATAATGGCCGCCATCGAGCGGGGTGAAGGTGGCGACGACGCGGTGGTCCGAGGCTGGTTGACGAAAGCCCTGACCGCTTCCCGCGGTCCCCGGTGGATCTGCGACAACTGCGATCATGTTCATGGTCGATGGCGGCCGTTGTGCGACAGCTGCGCCGCCTTCGACACCCTTTCGTGGCGGGAGCCGCCGCGGGACGAAACGCCGATGCCGAACGGGGCGGACATGCTCCCGTTGATCGTTGGCTCCGCCCGGGTCGAGGACGCTGAGTCCGGCGCTTCGGGTGGCGGGCGTCCGACCGCGCCTAGCGGGAAGGCCGACTCGGTGGACGGCGATGGGCTCGGCTCCGCACTTGGAGAAGGAGGAGGAAATCACGGCGACGCGGCGCGCTACTCCGCTCCGGACGACGATGCGCCGGACGCCGTCGGTCCTACACGGGCTGCGGGGACGCGGTAGTGGTCCGCCGTTGGAATTCCCTTTCATCCGATTGCCGTGGAGCGTCGGGTACACGCGTCCGACGGGGGGATGACCGTGACTCGAGGCGAGGCCGTAAACCGCGCCTCGCGGAATCCCCGTTTTGGAAACCGGTCCCGACTCGAATCGAGGGTGATTTCGTCTAACCGACTGGAAACAAGAGAGATTTCACATGTTGCGTCCAGACGTGGTTCATGCTCAAATACCAAATTCAAGGAGGACGTCGCATGACGGTATGCGTTGCTGTGAAGGTGCGGGACTGCATGGTATTCGCCGCCGACAGTACGACGTCGGTTCAGACGATTGCTAACGACGGCAGCCTGGTGGTTACCGCCTACGACCACGCGGACAAGCTCTTCAACCTGCGGAAAGGACTTCCGATCGCGGCGATGACTGCTGGAATCGGCAACATCGGTGACGCGTCCATTGCGACGGTCTCGAAAAATTTCCGTCGGCAGATCACAGCAGAGGACAGCGGTTATTTTCTCGACCCCCAAAAATATACAATTGAGGACGTTACGGAGATGGCACGGAGGTATTTTTTTGATCGATTCAACCAATTGAAATTCAAACCAGAGGGCATATTCCAGTACTGGGTGGGTGGATACTCGGCGGGGGCGGACATGGGTGAAGTCTGGAGCTTTGCAATCCAAGACGGACAGTGTGAAGATTCCGTGTGCGAAATCGGCCAAGCCAAGCCAGAGGGGGTGGTGTGGGGCGGGCAGGCCTATGCGATTGATCGAATAATGTTGGGCTATGACGCAAAAATTGCGGGTGCCCTTGCCGAGGCGGGATTCGGGAAACGGGATATCCCTTACATGATGAAATTGATCGCTAGGCACACTAAAGTTGACCTCGTGAATCCCGCGATGCCAATAACCGACGCGATAGATCTCGCGAAATTTCTTGCGGAGACGACGAAGAAGTTTGTTCGCTTCCAGCCGGGCTACAACTCGGTAGGTGGTGGCATAGACGTTGCGACCATCACGAAGCACGAAAATTTCAAGTGGGTGGACCGAAAGCACTTCTACCCACAATCCCTCAACCCCCTGGAGACAGATCATGCCGACCGGAAAGCCTCCCCTGCTTCCCAATGACTACATGCCCAAGCGGAACGTCCTGCCGCCCCCGGTTACGCAAATGTATCCGGAGCCCGATAGGATGAATTCGGACAAAATCCCCGACGACGTTCCGCCTGTCGATCTTGGAAAGGTCATCGCCAAATGGAGGGCGCGCACGATGGGTGAAGACTCGTCCAATGCGGACTGACACGTTCTCGGGTCGTACGAAAATTCGAGGCGGGTCTCGATAAGTGAGCGGCCCAGAGTCGTACGACCGAATGCGGAGCCGCTCGCGTGGCACTGGAATCGCGGGCAAGAACCAAAGTGGGCGGAACGCGGATTCCGCCCACTGAATCTCAATTCCTTGGAGACGGATCATGTCGACCGGATAGATCCCCCCGCTCCCCTACGATTTCATGTCCAAGCGGAACGTCCTGCCTCCGCCGGTTTCGCAAATGTATCCGGAGCCTCACAGGATATATTCATCCAAAATTCCCACCGACGTTCCGCCCGTTGATCTTGGAAAGGTCATCGCCGCGTGGGAATCGCGCACGAAGAATTAAGACCCGTCCGATTCGAACTGAAGCGTTCTTGGGTGGCACGGAAATTCATCGCTGGTCGTGATGCATGAACCGTGGCGTGTCTTCCGGCCTCACGGAGCGGTCGGGTGGTGCGACATCGCGGACAAAAAGCCAAGGCTGGTGGGTGCGCTCACCAACGCATCTCATTTCATTGGAGTGCAATCGCTCTGACAGGCAAGTGCTCCCGGGTTTTATCGACAATCCCACGCGGATTTCCCGCGACCAGCGATAGCGCGTTTCAGACGGGGTCGGGTTGGAAGCCTATGAGCAAGTTCCCCACCGGAGCCTTCCGCCCGGCCCTCCGATGCTTCGTGGCGTTGGCTATGGACGTGAGATGAAATTCAACATGCCTTGGCCCGGGGCAGCACCGATTCTTTGGCGGCGATTCCCGTGTGGACGGGTTTCCCGTATGCTCCGGTTCGGTGTGCCGGCGGCGTGTTCGAACGCGGCGCGAATCGGTTGACGGGCTATCCCGCTCGGGAGCGGGTATCCCGCCACGGTCGAACATCTCCGATTCCCGCTTGGATCGCCTCCGGCTTTGATTTGATCGCCTCCGGGTATGGTGGAAGCCCCGCGACCATCGGTGAATTAAGGGAAATTTGCCGCGTGCTCCCGAATCGACCCGATTTAGATTGGTAACGATCGTGCTTCCTTCACTCGAAGTCCGGTGTCGGGAAAGCGGGAATGTGCGAAGCCTTGAACGGCGCTCTTGAAGTGTGGTGGCGGAAGGTTTGGAGACAGAAGGTTCGTCCCGCGCCGGTCGGACCCGGCGGAGCAGTCAGGTGGGCTCGCCTGAAATGGTGGACTCGCTTCCCGTGGTGCAGGACTCTGCGGATTCCCGTCACGCGGATGACGGCGCTTGCCATTGACCCGCCGACAATTCCGGCGTCTGGCGGAGCCTCCCGCCGATCGAGTCTCCGATTCGGGAGATAGAACATATTGTTGCGGGTGCGGAGAGTTTCGGATTCCTCCGTATGGATGATCGGGGGTCGCGGCCAAGCCGGTGATCCGAACATTTCCGACCCGTTGGGGAACTTCCCGATTCGTCGTTGGCGCGCCCGGGCCGCGACTCCGAACCCGCAGCGCCGCTTTCCGCGTAGGGAAACCGGAATCAACCGCGCCGGACTGCGGTGACCAAGCGCTCGTTGCGTGGAGATAGCGGGTTGGCGCGGAGCCGACGGCGGCGTCATCTTTCCGCGTTGCACCGCGTCCGCCGGAATGGCCTGGCGTTTGGACGCCACCGCCCGCACCGGGTTGGGGCGACGGGGATCCGAACCGTCAAATCCGGGCGAGGGCCGATTCCACAAACTCCGGTCGCCAAGGAGGCGCGCGGCGTCCGTGTCGGCTGGCTTCGCGTGCAGAAATCGCATCTTTCGGGTCGGGCGGATTGGCCGCGCCATGGAATGTGGCCGAGCGAAGCGGCGATCGGAACCAACGTGGGAACCGGGTGGCGCAATC
>JANQKA010000079.1 GCA_028281405.1 Hasllibacter sp.
GAATTCCTCCACGACTACCGGGTCGCGCTCCGCAAGATCCGCTCCGTCCTGAGCCTGTTCGACGGCGTGTATTCCCCGGCGGAGACCTCCCGCCTGAAAGCGGGCTTCTCCGGCCTGATGGCTCCAACCGGCGCGTTGCGCGATCTGGATGTCCACCTGCTTGATCGGGACGACCACGCGGCCTCGATTCCGGCCGACTTGCAATCCGGTCTGGGAATGATGTTCGGCCGGTTCGCGTCCGAACGTGAGCGCGCCTTCGAGGCCCTCGCGGAGCGCCTCCGTTCCGACTCCTATGCCGCCGAAATCGGCGAATTCGAGGACTTGTTCGCCAATCCCGATAGGTTGGAGCGCGGGAAGGAGGCGGGGCGGCCCTCGGGGGAATTCGCTCGGGCGAGGATTTGGAAGCGCTACCGCAAGGTCCGGAAAATCGCCGCCCGGATCGATGACGAAACGCCGGACGAGCGGGTTCACGAACTCCGGATCCAATGCAAGAAGCTGCGCTATCTGATTGAATTCTTCGCGCCCGTGTTCGAAGGCGGGGAACGGAAAGACGCGTTCCGGGCCGTGCTGAAGCGGGTCAAACGGTTTCAGGGCAATCTTGGCCGCTTCAACGATTATTCGGTGCAGAGGGGGGCCCTGCTGGATTTCGCGGCCCGGATCGAAGGTGGAACAAGGGCGGAGAATATCCGCAGGTCCGTGGGAGCCCTCGCCGAGGTTCTTCACGGGAATCAGCTGGTCGAAAGGGCGCGGGTCGCGTCGAACTTCGCCGAATTCGACGCGCCGGAGGTCAGGGCGGAGGCGGAGAGGATCTTCAAGGGCGGCGGCTGAGCGCCATCGGAACTCCGTCCGCGTCCTCCGTCGGACCCATGCGTGTGAGATGACATAAGGTCCGCCGTTCCGGACGGAGGCGGAAAGGATCTTCAAGGGGGGCGGCTAAGCCCATTCGGAGGTCCGATCCGCGTCTCAGTCGATTCGCTCAATGGATGTCATCGGTTCACGACGGATTTGAATTCCGCGCCGGGAGCGGAGGAAATGAACGACCCTCGGACAAGCGGCGACCAACACGGCGGCCGAGGCTAGCGGATGCACTCCGAAGTCGCGCGACTCCGAAGAAGAACCGATGTTTGCTCCACCAACCTAGTGTCTCATATCTGACGGTTGGTACCCGTCTAGTTTGCGTCAAATCACTGGGGGGAAGCTCACTTCGAATCTGTCTGATCACATGCCAATTTCCGCTGTGGCTGAGGCCCACCAGATGAGATGTGTATCGCAATTGAACCATTGGTACAACGACCTGTCTCACCTCGGAGTTATATTTTCAACCTTCTCCTTGCTAATGTTTAACTACCAAGGACCAACAGGCAACGGAGCCAATAAAATAAGGCCAAAACGCAAACTAGACGGGTACCAACCGTCGGGTATGGGACACTAGAATAAGGTCCACCATGTGGCAAGCGCATCACAATTCGGCGGGGTGATTCGCTCCCTTCGATGATTCGCATGAGTGCGACGCGCCCCCCGTCTCGTTTCCACCGGAGAAAATACGTTCCACTCGAAGATTGACCGGCACGGCCGTCCCGGGGTGCGACTCCAGAGTTGGCGTGGTCGGTCGAAAACCCCCGGGCTGCGGATCACCGACAATATTTCGAATGTCCTTCAAATGGCGTTCAACCCGCCGTGGCGCGGGAGGGAGGGTCCGCTCTGAGAAGCCGAGGCGCGGCGCGTACCGAATGACCGGAATGGAGGAAACAGTTCCTCCGTCGCCAATCCACGTCACGCGGCCGCCACGCGAAGCATCGGTATCAACCGAGATTCCGCGCCGCAAATCCGAACCTCGCGGAAGCGGAGTCCACTCCTCGAAGAGTCTTTATAAGTTCCTCATCCGTGGCGGGACCAACCGCTCATGGCCCTCTGAGACGCGGATTGACGAGCATCCGGCTTGCCCGCGTCCGGGGGGCGTCAGCGGACCGGCCACGTTCGCCGGACCATACGGGAGATGAATCGGGATATCGGCGGGATCGTCAGATTTTCACGCCGACGTAATGGCGCGCGAACAATTTCATGGCCGGAGGGTACGAATCGATTTCAGGAACGATATTCTCGATGAATTCCTTTCTGAGTTCCTCATGGGGAGTGTCTTCAATCATTTTCTCACGATCTCCGGAAAGTCCAAGCAGTGGGAGGCGGCTGTCCTCCGCGCATTCGGGTTTGGTCATTATCATGTACGTGTAATCATATGGATCCATCCCGAGGGATTTTCTCGCATCGGGAAGAGCGGAGTAATAAAATTGCCAATGCAGCGCTCCCATTGGATGCGTAAATTGAAACAGGAACGGAATCGCCGACTCCGCTTCATCCTCTTTCAATGTTCTGAATTCCTTCGGCATCCAAAACTCGTGGTGGAACCGGAATTCGTCCACCCCGGGCCATTTGGAGACAATTTCTTCGGTATCGTTGTCGTAGGAAATGTGCACGTCGACGCCGACCTCGTTCCTAATCAAACCGGAGGCGCGAATCAGCCCACTTATGTCCGCCAACCACTCCTTCGCCTCCTCCATATAGTCGTCGGAGTCCGGGTCCACTGGAATATCGTACGACAGGACTTGGATTTTATCAAGTGCTTCAGGAGTCGCCGGGTATCTGCTCTTGCCGCCACCAGGAGTCGAGAACACAACCTCCCCCCGCAGGGCATCGAAGGCCACGCCTCTCCGCATTTCCGGAGGAAGCCGATCGACCAAGGCCTGGTAGGCGCGCCTTTCGGGTGAATCGATGGCGAAACGGCGCTTGTTCCGTTTTGCCCTGTGGTTCTTGGATTTCGGCATGCCCGGCACTCCTAGTTCTTGGGTGCTTGTGCGGCACGCGGGACACGGGGTCAAGATCTTCCGCGTCGATTCATCGAAGAATCCATCCCGGAGTGAAGGAGGAGGCTGGGAAACGCGCGGCGCGCTTCGACCGCCGGTGCCGTCCGATACTCATGACCACAATCACGAAACGGGAACCCCGCGGAACCAAGGGATCCCCCAATGAGGGAAGCCGCGACGAGGTATTCCAGCCGAATTCCGGCCAATTCCCGCGCGTCCACCGGAATCCATCGCGGCGGGTCGGACCAACCGTACCTTCTCGGAGGGAGGCCGCGGCGGCCGTCCACCGCCACGGCAAACGAACAACGGGTTTCGGCGCGCCCGACGGATGAGGCGGGCATGAATGAGCGGACATTCCCCAATCCGAGACGATGAACGAACCAGGCGCGCGAACCTCGTGGAGATCGGGCGGGAAGAACACCCGCGTCTCAGGCTTCGCGGATCAAGATACGGGGAGAGCATCGGCCGCGGCGCGGTGACGGCGCCTTGCGACAAGAGGGATTATACCGCGAAGCGGTCGACCGCCAAGATGGAACCGGGTTCCGGGTAGCCGGGACGCGGACCGCGCCACCTCGGCCACGACCACTTGGGCGACGACGAACCAGACGGATCCGGTCGGCAAGCGCGGCACATTGTCCTGCGGGGCGACCGAATCACGTGGCCGGACTCTGTCCGAGATGCCGGATTCGGGTATCCCCGCCCCCGAATGGACCATGGCCGGATCCGACAATGGGACGGGGTCCGCCCATTCGACCATGGTGGGAAAGAGTCAGCGACGGGAAAGGCCTCGGCGGACCGCTCGCAAACGAACCCGCAGCGGACGACGGGTTGGCGAACACCGGTATCTAATCAAGAAGACGCCGCATTCAATGATATCCTTCCCGCCCGCGTTAGAAGGCGGGATACGTAATGGCGCGCTCCGTGCCGTGCCGAAGCGGGTCGGGCGGTTTCGGGGCAATCCGCGCGCTTCAACGATCGTTCTGAGCGGCGGGTGCTTTATTGGTCTTCGCGGCCCGCCCCGATGGGAAAGCGGGGCGGAGGATATCCACATTTCCATGGAGTCCCTCGTCGAGGTTCTTCTCTGGAATTGGTTGGCCGCGGGACCGCCGGTCGCGTCCATCTTCGCCGAATTCGAAGCGCCGGAGGTCGGGGCGGAGGCGAGAGAATCTTCGATGGCCGCGAACGGGAGCCCTCGGTGATACGGATGGTGTCGCGTCGGACCCGGCCGGCGGAGAGCGTGCTCGGAATGGAGGCGGGCCGGTGGATCTTCCTACGCCCCCGAGCGGCGCGTCCGAAATTTACGCGAACGCGGCGTATGCGCTTTTGGGCGCGGAGGTCCGAGGTTGATCTTCGCTGGAAGGATTCCGAATCGCCCGACCGCGCCGCCCGGCGAGGCGCGCCTCGCCAGGGCCCCGGATCAACGTTCCAGAAGTTCGTCGTCGGGAACTTCGGGCGGTTCGCCCGCGTCGGCGATCACGGAAAGGAAAATCTCCCCGTAATTCCGCAATTTCACTGCCCCGACGCCGTTGATCCCCGCCATCCGGTCGAGGGTGTCGGGGCGCGTTTGCGCCATTTCGATCAACGCCCGGTCGTTGAAGATCATGTAGGCGGGAACGCCCGCCTCCCGCGCGAGATCCAACCGCTTCGCCTTCAACGAGGCCAAAAGCGGCTCGTCCCCGGCGTCGACCAGCATTTTCGCGGCGGGGGTCCGGGCTTTCCCGCGGCCGACCGCGTCCCTGCGCAGCCGGATCGTCGTCTCCCCGCGCAGGAGAGGTCGCGCGGAATCGGTGAATCTCAAGGCTCCGTGCCGTTCCGGGTCTGGGCGCAAAAGGTCCCGGCTCGTCATTTGCCTGAACACGCCTTCCCATTCGGCTTGGGACAATTCGCGTCCCACGCCGAAAGTCGGGAGCTTGTCGTGACCGCGCGCCACGACCTTTTCGGTCGCCTCCCCCAAAAGGATATTGATCAGATGCCGGGCGCCGTACCACTCCTCCGTGCGCAGCACCGCCGACAAAGCTTTCCGCGCGGCCGTGGTTCCGTCGAACACTTCGGGCGGGCGGTCGCAAAGATCGCACGCGCCGCAGGGTTCCGCGTCCTCGCCGAAGTAGGAGAGCAGATTCCTCCGGCGGCAATCCAACGCCTCGGCGAGCCCGAGGAGCGCGTCGAGCCGTCCGTGTTCCGCCGCCCTGCGTTCAGGCGGAGCCGCGCTTTCGTCGATTTGGCTCCGCCTCACCTTGATATCGTCGGGTCCAAACAGCGTCATGGTTTCCGCGGGGGCGCCGTCGCGCCCGGCCCGGCCGATTTCCTGATAATACGCCTCGATGGACTTCGGCAGGTCGGCGTGGGCGACCCATCTGATGTCGGGCTTGTCCACGCCCATTCCGAAGGCCACCGTCGCCACCACGATCAATCCGTCATCCGATTGAAACCGGGCCTCCACCCCGCGCCTGTCCTCGGCCTCCATTCCACCGTGATAGGCGAGGGTGTCGTGTCCCGCGCCGCGCAGCGCATCCGCCATCTTTTCCGTTCTGGCCCGGGTTCCGCAGTAGACGATGCCCGAAAGTCCCCTCCGGCCGGCGGCGAATTCGAGGATTTGATTCTTCGGCCGGTTCTTGACGGCGAACGCCAGATGGATGTTCGGCCTGTCGAATCCGCCGAGGAAGGTGACCGGTTCCCGTCCCGCGAACAGGCGCGCGGCGATCTCCGCCCGGGTTTCGGCGTCGGCCGTCGCGGTAAATGCGGCGAGGGGCACGCCCAGGGCGTCGCCAAGTTCCCCGATCCGCAGATAATCGGGCCTGAAGTCGTGACCCCACTGACTGACGCAATGCGCCTCGTCCACGGCGATCAAACCGACTCCGATCCGGTTCAGCATCGTCCACGCGGAAGCGAGCCGTTCGGGAGCGATGTAGAGCAGCTTCAGGCGCCCGGCGTCGATCTCGGCGAACACCTCCCCGTTTTCCTCGGGGGTGTTGCCGGAGGTCAGCGCGCCGGCGCTGACCCCGGCGACGCGAAGGGCCCGCACCTGATCGCGCATCAAGGCGATCAAGGGAGAGATCACCACGGTGATTCCGCCGCGCGCCAAGGCTGGAAGCTGGTAGCACAGGGACTTGCCGCCGCCGGTGGGCAGAATAGCCAGCGTATCCCGACCGCCGAGCACGGCTTCGACGATTTCCTCCTGCATGGGGCGGAAGCGGTCGAACCCGAAAACATCGCGCAAAATGCGTCGCAAATCGTCCATGCCGGAGTAACAATTCCAAACCGCCTCGTGGGAGGGCGTTGTTTCACGCGGGGAATCGGCGCGCAAGCGTCCGGTGGCGGACCCGCGCCGCCCCGCTTACCCGAATACCGAGGCGGCCCGCGCGCGACACGGAGACCGCCGTAGCCTTGACGCGTCCCCGCGGCGGCGAAAGTGGCTGACCGGCCCGATTCGCTCCGTCTGGCCGGGGTTCGTGCCGCCGTGGCGATTCCCATCGCCAGGCCCGCGCCCCGTGATGGGCGACCTTGTTCGATTCGACCGCGGTTCAGCGTCGGCGGGCCTGTCCCTTCGGCGTGGCGGCGGGCGTTTCACTTCGAATCGCCGGGATGCGCCGGGTGGCGGGCTCCGACCCTCCCGATGTCTCCCAAGTCCCCGGACATCGCTCCCCGCGCCTCCGCCCGAACAAGGTTGCGGGCCGCCGGTCGCCGCGCCCGTCACGACCAATCACCGGGATCCCGTCGGCCGGCGACCGGAGGCTGCGCGCGACCCGTGCGGGTTCGCTTTCCCGCGTAATCCCGCGAATTTTGCCGGGGTCGATTTGCCCGAACAGTCCGCGATTCGGACAATGGCGGCGATTCGCCCCGCCGGGACCGCTCCTTGGATGGCGGACCCGGGCCGAACCGACCACCGCCCGTCGGTGGCTGGACGGATCACCCGGCCGCGGCCGGGGGAACATCGCTTCAAATCGCCGGGACGCGCCCCGAAAAGGAAATACCGATGGCCCGGGGAGTCGGCAGAACCATGGCGAAATTCAATAAACCTTTTCAATCAAAGGGAATTTCAAGGACACCCAAGCCACATCGCGTCATTCACCAAAGCGCTTCTCGACGAAGAATCCACTTGCGGGCGGCGCGGGCGCCGCCAAAGACTCGCCAACGGGAGAAGGTCCGACGCGTTTCGTCCCGCGAAGGCGGTCGAACTCGAAAGGAGTTGACATGTGCGACGACGCCACGATGTTTTCCTGGATTCCTCGCCGGGTGAAGATAAGGCTGGCAGAACTGCCTCGGTGGTCTTGGTAGGCCTGCTCCTCAACATGATTCCGCATCTGTGGAGTGTTTCCAGCGATTTCAGCCAGAGATCAGTGCGAGGGTTGACAGCAATGGTGCCGAACTCGCTGGAATCAGGACCGATGTCGCCGGGAACAAGTCCGATGTCGCCGGGCTCAAATCCGATTTCACCGAACTCAAACAGCAAAATGTTGGGGTCATAAGGCTGATTGTCGTGCAGCAAATGGATAATGACCGCTTCAACGCTCGACTCGATGCCCGGGACGCCTTTTATTTAAATTTCTTGGAACAGACGGCGACAAACGCGGCGCAGATCGAAACTTTGAAGGAACAGCTCGAGCGCGTAGGCGTATTCCCCGACGACAATTGACTCCGGATCGATCGAATCACGTCCCGCGGGGGGCGCCGGAGGATCGAATGGGGCACCACGGCGGCGGGCGTGGATTCGCCCACGGGGTTTCGCTTTGGACGAACATCGGATTTCCGATGGTCGATTTCGGATCGGGCGGGATTTCCCGCGGGGTAGGACGGGGAGGCCAAGCGGCTCCGGTTTCGTTGCCCCGGAGCGGGGCGTCCCGATTCGCGCCGACGTCCGACGCCGTCCGGCGAAATCTCCGGAGCGGCGCATGTGCGCTTGGCGCGTGAGCGATCGTCGTGAGCGGGAAGTGGGCCATCCCGGGCGAATGGCGTGGCTAAACCGGACCGGTAGCGTCGACGGGTTGCGCGGCCAATCCGCCCGAAACGATTTACGCGAATCGCCGCGGCGGGGAACCGCCCTGGGAGTCCGCCGCCGCGTCGCTTCGGAACACCGTTTCATACGCCCCACCGCGGGCCCCGTCGCACCGGTCGCCTCACCCGAAGGGTGGTTCCGCCGCTCCGGCGGGGCGGAACGGCTAACCGAAGTTGTTGACGACCACGATTCGAATGATGGAAATCCCCACCAGAACCACCAGAGGCGTTAGGTCCAAGCCCCCCATGTTGGGCAGAGCGTTGCGGATCGGCGTGTAGATTGGATCCAGCATGCGGTTCAGAGACTCCCAAACCTGCGCCACGAATTGTTGGCGGGTGTTCAGAACCTGAAATCCGATCAGCCACGACATGATCAGGTGCAGGATCACGATGATCCACACCACGCTCAGAATCAGGTCGATCGCCTGCGCAAGCGATTGCATCTTTCCGTCCCTCCATGAGTCCGGGCACCGGATACGCTTCCGGCGGCCGCGGCGCAAGACACGCCGCCGCGGGACGCGTTTTC
>JANQKA010000082.1 GCA_028281405.1 Hasllibacter sp.
CGGATTTTTCTTGTATGCAACTCGTATACAAAAGGAATCGACATGTCCGCCAAGGAAGCCTGCCTGTCCGATCTGAAACGCCGCATCCTGTCCACCTCGCTGGCCCCGGGCGGCGATTTGGACGAGGCGTCGCTGTCGGAACACTACGGGATTTCGCGCACCCCCCTGCGCGAGGTTCTCCAACGGCTGGCCGGAGCGGGATACGTCACGCTGACCGCCAACCGGGGCGCCAAGGTCGCGTCGATGGACGTCGGCGCGATGCGCACGTTCTTCCAGACCGCGCCGATGGTCTACGCCAACATCTCGAGCCTCGCGGCGGAAAACCGCACCCGCGCGCAAATCGACGCCCTGAAGGCGGAGCAGAGGACGTTCGCCCTGGCCGCCTCCGGCGGGGACGCCGGCGCGGCCGCGCTGGCGAATCACCGCTTCCACCGGGGCATCGGCGACATGGCCGCGAACCCGTACCTGTTGGCGGCGCTGCGCAGGCTCCTGATCGACCACACGAGGCTCGGCCAAACATTCTACCGGCCGGCGTCGGACGCCGAAGCCGAATTGGTCGCCAGGGCGGTCGAGCAGCACGACGCCCTCATCGCGGCGATCGAAGCCGCGCAACCCGCCCTCGCGACGGAAATCACCCTGCGGCATTGGGATCTGTCGCGCGGACGCATCGAGCGGTTCTCCCGCCCCGATCCGCTGCCCGTCGACGTCATGAACATGGAGGACCGCCGCCATGCGGTTTGAGGGAATCTACACGCCCGTCGTCACGCCGTACCGCGACGATTTCAGCCTGAACGAAAGGGCTCTCGAGGAAACCGTGGAAATGCTGATCGCCGCCGGAGTGAGCGGACTTATCGTGGCCGGCACCACGGGGGAATACTACGCCCAGACGATGGACGAGCGGATCGACCTGATGGGCAGGATGAGGAGGCTGATCGGAAACCGCGCGCCGATGATCGTGGGAACCGGGGCGATGCGCACCGAGGACGGGGTCGCCTACGCCAAGGCCGCGGTGGACGCCGGCGCCGACGCGCTCCTTGTCGCGACCCCGCCCTACGCCTGCCCGACCGGGCGCGAGATCGCCCTCCACGCGCTGGCCATCGACCGGGCGGCGAACCTGCCCGTCATGCTCTACAACTACCCCGGACGGATGAGCGTCAACATGGACGCGGAATGCCTCGACCGATTGGGACGGTCACCGAATTTCCGGGCGATCAAGGAAAGCTCTGGCGATCCGGACCGGCTTCACATGCTGGCGCGGGACTACCCGCACATCGCCCTGAGCTGCGGCATGGACGACCAGGCGCTGGAATTCTTCGCCTGGGGCGCGCGGAGCTGGGTCTGCGCCGGGTCCAACTTCGCCCCCGAGGCCCATATCGCCCTCCACCGGGCCTGCGCGGTCGAGGGCGACTTCGCCAAGGGCCGCGCGATCATGTCGGCGATGCTGCCGCTGATGCGCGTCCTCGAGCAAGGCGGAGCCTTCATCCAGTGCATCAAGCACGGCCTGACCCTGCGGGGCATCGACGCGGGACCGCCGCGGAAGCCGCTTCAGCCGCTGAACAAGGACGACCGGCGCGCGCTGGAGGAGGTGATCCGCACGATGAACACGACAATCGCCGAAATCGGGGGATAGAGAATGACCGACCTTTTGACGCGGGCCGAGTACGCCGCCATCGCCGCGGAAATCTCCCCGCCCTCGGCCTGCCACATCGACGGGAGGTTCCGGCCCGGCACGGGCGCGCCGCTGGAGTCGCTGAACCCCGCGACCGGCGAAACCCTGGCCACCATCGCCGCCGCGGGCCCCGCGGAGGTGGACCTCGCCGTCCAAAAAGCCCGCGAGGCGTTCGACCGGGGATACTGGTCGAGGGCGCATCCGTCGGAACGCAAATCCGTCCTCGTGCGTCTGGCCAAACTGGTCAAGCGCAGACGCCGGGAAATGGCGGTGCTGGAGTCCCTGGAATCCGGAAAGCCGATCCGGGACTGCGAATCGGTGGACGTTCCCGAGGCGGTCAACACGATCCTCTGGCACGCCGAGGCGGCGGACAAGATCTACGATCAGGTGGGGCCGACGGGCGACGACGCGGTCTCGATGATCGTGCGCGAGCCGATCGGCGTCGTCGCCGCGGTCCTGCCCTGGAATTTCCCCCTGTTGATGCTCGCGTGGAAGATCGGCCCCGCGCTGGCGGCGGGCTGCTCGGTGATCGTGAAGCCGGCCGAGCAGACGTCCATGACCGCCCTCAGGATCGCCGAATTGGCCTCCATGGCCGGCGTTCCGCCCGGCGTCCTGCAGGTTCTTCCGGGAGGCGGCCCGGAGGTGGCCGGGCCGCTCGGGCGGCACATGGGCGTGGACATGGTGAGCTTCACCGGATCGACGGAGACCGGACGCCGGTTCCTGACCCACTCCGCCGAATCGAATCTCAAGAAGGTCGTGCTGGAATGCGGCGGCAAGAATCCGGCGGTCGTGCTCGCCGACGCCGAAAACCTCGACCACGTGGCCGGGCACGTGGTCAACGCGGCGTTCTGGAACATGGGAGAAAACTGCTCGGCGGCGTCACGCCTGATCGTCCACCGCGACGTCAGGGCTCCGCTGATGGAGCGGATATCGGCGCGGCTGCGGGACTGGCGGACGGGAGATCCGCTCGACCCGGCGAACCGCCTCGGCGCGCTGATCGACGCCGATCATGTCGGAAAGGTGTCGGGCTACCTGAGGAACGGCGACGTCCCCGACGGTCCCTTCCTCGCGCCGAAGGTCTACGACGTGGGGCGGGAGGATCCCCTGGCGCGGGAGGAGGTGTTCGGCCCCATCCTCGCGGTGATCGAGGTCTCCTCGGCCGAAGAGGCGATCGCGGTGGCGAACGACACCACCTACGGGCTGACGGCGAGCGTGTTCACCGCCAACGGCCGCGCCGCGATGCGGGCGGCTCGGGAAATCCGGGCGGGAACCGTGACGGTGAACTGCTACGGGGAGGGAGACGCCGCGACGCCGTTCGGCGGATGGCGGCAATCCGGTTTCGGAGGGCGGGACAACGGCGTCCACGCGCACGACCAATACACCGAGCTGAAGACGATCTGGTTGGATTTGAACGATCCCAGGGACGGCGACAATGTCGGTTGACGCCGTGGGAACCGAGCGGCGCGGGCGCGGCGCGCGAAAGGCGGCCCGGCGAAAGCGGGACACCGCGATGCTGCCCGCGCTGACGAGACGCCTGGCCCCGGTGGAACCGCTATCAGAGGAGGAGGTCGAACGCGTCGACGACGCCGCGATGGGCATCCTCGAAAACGTGGGCGTGGTGTTCCGCGATCCGGTGGCGCTGGAGGATTGGCGCGGGGCGGGCGCCCGGGTCGACGGGGAGCGCGTGAGATTCGACAGGGATCTGATCCGCGGATTGATCGCGACGATTCCGGAGACATTCTCCTACAGGGCGCGGAACAGAACCAACGACCTGCCCTTCGGAGGGGACCGCACGATCTTCGTCCCGATGACCGGGGCGCCGTACCTGCGCGATCTCGACGGCGTCCGACGCGCGCCGACGCTGGACGACCTGGCGACCTTCCACAAACTGAGCCACATGCTGCCCTGCCTGCACTCGAGCGCGCACCACATCGTCGAACCGATGGATCACCCGATCAGCCACAGGCATCTCAGGATCACGTATTCTTCGATGAAGTTCTCGGACAAAACCTTCATGGGCATGACGACGAGTCCCAGGAACGCGGAAGACGTCATGGAGATGTGCGCGATCCTTTTCGGAGCGGAGACGATGGAGGAGTCCGCGGTCGTCACCGGGAACTGCAACGGGAATTCCCCGCTCGTCTGGGACGAGACGATGCTGGGCGCTATGCGGGCGTTCTGCCGCCGCAACCAGCCGGTCCTCTGCTCCCCGTTCGTACTGGGCGGGGCGAACACGCCCGCCTCCGTCGCTCCGACTCTCGCGCAGCTGCACGCCGAGGCGCTCTCCGCGCTGGCCTACACGCAGGTGATCCGCCCGGGATGCCCGGCGATCTACGGGCACTACCTGTCCACCGTGTCGATGAGGTCCGGGGCGCCGATGGCCGGAACCCCGGAGATCTCCCTGATGAATTTCGCGATCGGGCAATTGGCCCGATACCACGGCGTTCCCTGGCGGACCTCCGGCGCGTTGGGCGGCTCCAAGACGTTCGACGCGCAGGCGGGCTACGAAAGCGCGGCCACGCTTCACGCGGCGACGCTGGCCGGAGCGAACTACATCTGGCATTCGGCTGGTTGGAACGAGGCCGGGATGCATTGCTCAATCGCCAAATTCGTCGTCGACGCGGAGCAATGCGCGATGGCCTACCGAATGGCCGAGGGGATCCGGTTCGACGATTTCGGCGAGGGGATGGCGGCGGTGGCCGACATCGGTCCGGGAGGCCATTATCTCGGCCACCCGCACACGTTGGAGAATTTCCAGCGGGCGTTCTTCATGCCGGAGCTGTTCGACAACAATTCGATCGAGCAGTGGATCGCCGAAGGATCCGTCGAAACGCCCGAACGCGCGGCCGACCTCGCCAGGGGGATGCTCGCGGACTACGAGGAGCCCCGGCTCGACCCGGGCGTGGACGAGGCGCTTCGGGATTTCATCGCTCGGCGGGAGAGGGAAATCCCCGCCGCCGACGCGTTGAATCAGGAACACTGATGAAAGCGCGGCGCCTTCCGAAGGATCCCGGTCCCGCCGGGTGGAACCGGCTTCTTCCCGAGGCCGGACCACCCGATCCGCTGGAGGGGTCCGAAACCGCGGACTGGCTGATTATCGGCGCCGGCTTCGCCGGGCTCGCGGCGGCGCGGAGGCTGTCGCTGAACCGTCCGGGAGACCGGATCACGGTGCTCGAGGCGAGCCGGGTGGGCGAGGGCCCCGCCGGGCGAAATTCCGGCTTCATGGTCGACCTTCCGCACGACCTGTCCTCGGAGGACTACGGCGGGGAAATGGATTCCGACCGCGACCAAACGGCAGACAACCGGGCGGGAATCGCCTTCGCCTCGGAAATGGTCGACGCCTACGGGCTGTCGGACGAGGCGTTCGCGAGGGTCGGCAAGATAAACGGCGCGGCGTCCCCGCGGGGGGAGGCGCTCAACCGCTCGTTCGCGGAGCACCTCGCGGCGATGGGTGAGCCGCATGAATTCCTGGACTCCGCGGAGATGAAGAGGCTCACCGGGATCAACTACTACCGGGGAGGCCTGTTCACCCCCGGCGCGGCGGTCATACAGCCCGCGATGTTCGTGCGCGGCGTCGCCGCCGGCCTCCGGTCGGACGGAGTCTCGATCAGGGAGGCGTCGCCGGTCACCCGGCTGGCGCGGGATGGCGACTGGGTCGCGGAGACGCCGGGGGGCCGGGTTTCGGCTCCCAGGGCGATCTTGGCCGTCAACGGTCATCTGGAGAGTTTCGGAATCCTGGAGCGGCGATTCGCGCATGTGTTCACCTACGCCTCCATGACGCGGGCGATGACCCCGGACGAGACCGCGCGGCTCGGCGGCGAGTCGCGGTGGGGACTGACTCCCTCGGACCCTCTTGGCACGACGGTCAGGAGGATATCCGGGACGGGTGGCGACCGGATCGTCGTTCGGAACCGGGCGACCTTCGATCCATCCATGGAGGTCGGCGACTCGCGTCTGAGGCGTGTGGCCCGCGATCACGACCGGAGCTTCGCGGCGCGTTTTCCGATGCTGAAGGGTTTGGAGATGGAATTTCGCTGGGGAGGGCGCCTTTGCCTGAGTCTCAACAACGTGCAGGTCGTGCGGGAACTGGAGGAGGGACTGTTCGCCGCCTGCTGCCAGAACGGCCTCGGCACCGCGAAGGGGACGCTCGCGGGGATGCTCGCCGCCGACCTGGCCACCAGCCGCGGGTCGCCGTCGCTCGACCGGGCCCTGGCCGCCGACGATCCCAGGAAGCTGCCTCCAATGCCGTTGTCACGGATCGGAGCGGCGGTTCGGTTGCGCTGGGGCGAGGGGATGGCGGGGCTCGAGCTTTGAAATCCACGGAACCATCGTTTGCGCCTCGGGCCCGGTCGTGCCCGCCGTCGGACGCGGCCGGGCGCACCCGCCATGTTCCGCGGGCGGGGCGGTCCAGACCCCTTATGCGGCGTGGATCCTCCAGATTTGACGGGTTCCGCGCTCCGGCGGGGGCGTGCCCTGGTTAAGCCTTCAAACCGTCGCACGGCGGGCGATTTTTATTTTTTTATTCGCTCCCGGAAGCCGGGAAAATTTGCAGAAATAAAAAATAAAATCGGACAAAAATTGAAAATATCCCGGAATTACAGCGACTTATCATTTCCAAAGTGGGCGCGCGACCGCGTCGATTCGAAAATAAACAAAAAAAGAAATCGCGGATTCGGGTTCCACCCGTCACCCCGCGCACCCATCGGAGGTTCCGTGATCGGTACCGCGTTCCTCCCTCAGCATCCCTCGAGTCCGCGGTCGAAGCACTCCTTCCGAGAGAAGGGGTCCGCGACCCACACAGCCCGCGGGCGAATTTCGCGAGGTCAGTGTGGCGCTGCCCTCCGCATGGCGCCTCCTTCGCGAACCGCGGCCAGTTGCGACGCAATGGTGCAGGACGGGTACATCGCAGGCCTCCGCCTCCACAGGCCGCGACCATGTCACGCTGGGTCAAGGGAAGGCATCGCCCACCTCCCATGATCCCTCCGCCGGATCTCCTGACGGAACCGGGGACCGGATTCGCGAATCGATCGTGCAGGCCGCCGCGCGGCCTCGGGGTGAAGGAGTCATGCCTCTTGGTGGCGTCGATCCGGGTGGTCGCCACTCGGGCGGAGTTCAGCCGGACAGAACGTGAATCCCCGGGAAGCGGGCCTGATCGCCCATCGCACGGTGGTTCAGTGTGACGCGTGGTTGACGTCCAAACCAAGTGGAGTTAGAAGGTTCTCCCGAATCTGAGGGGCTCCATGAACGTCGACATATCGCCATATCATGATAGTTCCAGTTTCCGCCCTCCAAGCGGGGCATTGCTCGGCAAATATATTGGAACCTCGGATCACTTGGAACCAAAGCGGAAGGATATTCCCCGAAATACCCGCCAGCGTGTCCCTACCCAAGTAGGTGGATTTACTGTGAACATACTGCATTTCCACGATAATCGCAGGGAACGTGACGCGAACACCCATTCCGCAAATCTTTTTGGCGGACAACCAATTTCAAGCGATTGGCACAAGGTA
>JANQKA010000093.1 GCA_028281405.1 Hasllibacter sp.
ATTGCGATCCTTGATTCTGTTCGCCCTCGCGAACAACCGCGAACAGCGTTTCAAGACCACGGCGCGGCATATGAATACCTGCGCGAAACTCGATTCGGACATCCAAGACCACGGCTCGCATCGCGACCACGCCGCTTTCGAACGTATGCTCCGAGACGAATACGGCGACAGGGAGAAATTCTGGCGGCTTGTTGACAAGTGAAACCGTGACGCAGGGAATTGATCGGGGTTGCATGATATCCGATATCCTCTGTCCCGCGTGGAGGCGCGGCGAATTTTGGCATGGCGTCTCTTGCCGCGGCGATGGAAATCCGTGGGCCACACATTTGCGGAATGGAGGGAGCACTCCGATTTCCTAAAATCAATCCGCCACTCAATCGATCTCGGGAATTCTCACGAGCAGGGTCATGCCGGCGCGCGCGGGTCGGGCCTGCGTCTTTCCTCCGGCCCTGAATCTCGATTTTCCCTTGTACACCCAAAAATATGGCCCACGGCCACTCTTCCTGGCGGAATCCGTCAACCGCGACAACCGCGCGTGATCGGGTGAACGCAATTTGGACTTCAACCAATCCAATTTTTTCAATACAACATCGACTTCAACCGGATTTCCCGCCTTGTGCGTTTCAATCCAAATCGCGTGCTCGGTTCCATCGTTCACGCAAATGCCATGATCCCACCGACCGGCGTTTGGTTCCGCATCCCGGAAGTGTCGATCAAGATCGACGCTTCCGGTTGGTCGGATTTTCTCATCGATGGATTTTTGCCGTCAGTACTCGGGCTTGATGGCCTTCTTTCCAATTTGGCCATGCAAAGTCGCCGTTTCGGCGGCTTCGACGAACGTGACGGGTTCCATCACGCTCCTCCCTGGAACTCTTCCCTGGCCACGACATCGGCGACCGCCCGGGCCGACCTGTCCGCGAAGCCGTTCAAATCCCCCCAATTCGAGATGGCATCCTCCTCCGATTCGGGGTCCAACGATGAGATGTCCCGGACCCGTTTGTTCCGCTCGAAAAAATAAACCGCGCAGCCCTTGGTGAGGGAACTCCGCGCGATCCGCGTGGTCGTCGAATTCGAGGGAAGTTCGAATATGCCCCGGACATCGGCCTCCGTGCCCCCGCATTCTTGGATGTTTCCAAGCGCCCACACGAAATCGATCACGGCGACCGAGTGAGTGGAAATGACCACCTTGTACCCGCGCTCCATCAAATCAAGCACGATCAACAATAATGTCGAAACCGCCCGTGGGTGCAATCCCATTTCCGGCTCCTCGATCACCACACGCTCGATGCTTCCGCGCCTCGTCCTTCCGGGCGGGCAAAGCCAATAAAGCCCCAGCAGAAGGGGAACGAACTCCCGCTGCCCCGTTGACCAGGCCTTGAACGGAAGAGCCTCGGTCAAGCCTTCGACCCTCAGGGTCAGTCTCATCGTGAAGTCGCTCGGTTCATAATATAGACGTGCTCCCCCGAATATATGCTCGTCGACGAGTCCCCTCAGCGTTTCATTCATGCGGTTGTCCGCGGGAAATACCCGCGGCGTCGATCCGAACTCGGTCTGCAGGAGAACATGTAGCTGGTGGGCGAAATATCGCAAAACATATGGATCTCCAAAATTGTAGGAGTCGAAAGTGCGGGATGCGCCGGAACTCAAGCTGTTGACGCGCTGCGCCGGTATGTGGAAAATACTTTCTTCTTGATTTGATTTCGGCCTTTTGTACTTTGTGAGACTGTCCAACCCGTGACGCCCGCCATTCAACGAGATTGTGGGATTTCCCGCCAGCATGCCGGCCATTCCCCTCCCGTAATAGCCATTCAGGAAATTTCCCGAATCACCGTTGAAAGCGGCGTTTTGCC
>JANQKA010000097.1 GCA_028281405.1 Hasllibacter sp.
GATCGACGCCCCCCTGTTCCACACGGCCCATCCGCGGTCGTCCTTCTATCCCCGCGGTTCGCGTCCCGGCCACCTGCTGGCCGAGCCGGCCTTCGGCGACGAGGAGCTGGAGGATCTTCGGCGCAGGGGACACCGCCTGGAGGTTTCCGAACCATGGGCGATCGGTCGGTTGACCGCGGTCGCGCGCGACCCCGGCGGAGTGCTTTCGGGGGCCGCGACTCCCCGGCTCATGCAGGCCTACGCCGTGGGGCGCTGACCCGGAAACCGCGGAATGCCCCTGGTTCGGTCGAGGACTCCGTCGGGCCACATGGCGGGCCACCGCGCTCCGCGGGGCCAATTCCGGCTCCGGCCCGCGTGGGCGCATGAAGAAGGAACAGAGCGGGAAGATTGTGCAAAGTCGGCGGCAGTTCCCGTATACACAAGAACCGCCACATTTATCAGATAAGCTGGATTGACCAAAAAAGTATGGGGCCTCAGGTTGGAAAGGGTGTGCCGAGTATTTGTGACCTGATAAATCCATCCAGAAGGTGTCAAATATTCTGTGGACATAACACAGGTAATCCCGCATTTTGAAAAGCACATCTTGAAACCGTCGTGTTTATTCCAGTGGTTCGGTGCGAATTTTTTGAATTTGTGGATTCCCAATCGCGTTAGTATCTGATTCACTATCCAAATATGTGCATCCGTGTTGGTTCAAGCACGATTTCAGCTACTTCTCGTGCATACACGCGCTTTCCGGCCCCTTGTCGCCGCCTCCCGGGTTCGACCAGCTGGAGGCATTCCCGTATTTCGCGAGAACCGCCACGGTGGTCGGGCGACTCAAGTGGACGCGCGACCGCATAGGCCACACGGGCTTGGCAATCGGGTATGGACCGTTCAACGGGGCAGGGGGATATTTCGCCGGCCCCCGCGGCCAGATTGAGTGCCATCGACTTGGATGTTAACGCTACATCGGTTAACGATGGTGGTCGGCGCACTTCAACGTTTCGCGTTGGTCTCCATACGTATTGCGCCGGTGATTCCTTCATAGCCGCTGGTGCTCCAACCCCGCGCGGAGCCTGATCCGGATTATAGTCAGGACCACAAGCGGAGTCGATGCCGCGCTCGCCACGGAGGGAATCCGCTTGGAGCAACCGAGGCGGCGGTGCGCAGCCCGTCGTGGACAGTTCCAAGAATCCGAACCTCCGGGCGTCGAAGCGGTCGGCGGTGGACGGGGGTATGTCCCGCGCGATCATGGCGCGGTCGAAACAGACCGGCACGAATCCCGCAGGAATTCCGAAAGTCCCGCGCGCCGAAGGCGCGGCCATCACCCGCGAGGGCGCTGGAGGCGGGCGGACCAAATGTCCCGCGGGGCCATGGAGCGACCCGCAAAGCGATAAATGCCGAAATGGGAATCATCAAATGTCCCGCGCGTCCAAGGAGCGAACTGTCCCCGAAGGGGCGCCGGTGGATGATTCGTGGTGTGGAGATCAACCGAATTCGGGGTGACCGCGAATCGATGTTGATTCTTGCTGTTTAAGGGTTGGACCGGGCATTGCGGACGCGACGCGGATCGTCGATTGCCGTCGAGGATGCTCCGCGACCATGCACGGAAATAGACGCTGAATTCCCACGGAATCAGGCAATTGAGGGAACCGTGGCGATTCGGATCACCTTGGTCCGCGACACGCTTGGGGTTGTTCCACTTTAGGATCCGCGAAGAAGCCGCCCGAGTTTCCGATTCGAGGGGTTGTCCTCGCCCACCGTGGCGATGATTCGCGGGCCGCAGGCGATTCGTTTCGGTGGTGTGAGGCCGTCCCTCGGGATGGTGTCGCCCATCGCGGCGATGATTCGCGGGCCGCAGGCGATTCGTTTCGGTGGTGTGAGGTCGTCCCTCGGGAAGGTGTCTCCCAGCGTGGCGATGATTCGCGGGCCTGAGTGTTTCGTTTCGGTGTTGTGGGGTCGTCCCTCGGGAAGGTGTCTCCCGGCGTAGCGATGATTCGCGGTCCGCGGTTGATTCGTTTCGGTGGCGTGAGGTCGTCCCTCGGGATGGTGTCGCCCAGCGCGGCGATGATTCGCGGGTCGCGGGTGATTCGTTTCGGTGGTGTGAGGCCGTCCCTCGTGAAGGTGTCGCCCGGCGTGGCGATGTTTCGCGGGCCGCGGGTGGTTCGTTTCGATGGTGTGTGGTCGTCCCTCGGGAAGGTGTCGCCCAGCGCGGCGATGATTCGCGGGTCGCGGGTGGTTCGGTTCGGTGGTGTGAGGCCGTCCCTCGTGAAGGTGTTGCCCAGCGTGGCGATGTTTCGCGGGCCGCGGGTGATTCGTTTCGGCCATGCGAGGTCTCCCCATGGAATGGTGTCGCCGACCGTTCCGGCACTCGAATCGAGCGGGTTCCGCGGGAAGAATTTTCGGCCAGCGTTGGGTGCGGTCGGCGTCCGCAACCCGGGCGGGCCCGCCGGAGCATCAATGAAACAAGGGCATCGGGGTTGTCGTGTGGGATGTCGCCAAGCTCGGTTTCCAGTGGTCAAAAAAAATCAACTCTCTTCAAATTATTGCTTGTTGATTCCGAAATATCGTGCATGATTCCATCATGGAGGAGGTGATGGGCTTCATGAAGTATGCTTCGGCGAACACGTCGGGTGACGTAGTCGGCGCGGACGGCCACCGTTCGGTTGGGCGCCCGGGGAGTCGTGGCGGCGGGGTCGTCGCGATGACCGCCGTGGGGTCTGTATTGGCCGGATGTTCCGATGGGGGTGTGGTTGGAGGCACCGCCGCCTCCGCCGCGCCGACTCCGGAAGTCTCGCCGGGAGACCGCGCGGTCGACGGGGAGGCGACGTGGATTCCGGGCTCCGCGTTCTCCCAAGATATCCCGGGAAACGCGGTGCGGAGTCTTGATGAGGGGGGCGTAGCTTACGGAGCCGTCCCGGCTTCGGCAACCGATTTGGAAGGCGTGGTTCCGCGGGTCGAATGGGACGCGGAAAGTGGCGGCGGCGTTGGGGGCCATGCGGGCGGCGAGTATCCGAAGGTCGAAATCGCTGCAACCGATGAAGCAAATTCCCTCTCCGCGACCCCGCACACGGTGGCGGGGGCCCGGGCTTCGGGTCCGCGGGAAGAATCCGACTCCGACTCCGCCTTGGCCGCTTCGCGATTCGGAACCGCTGTCCCGATAGGCGGTGACGCGGCGGGGATGGCGGAATACGAGGCCTCGCGGGCGGACGAGAGCGGCGCCGCGCCGAACACCATCGACCGGTCGGTCTCCGCGAAGGAGGGGAATCCAGAGCGGGACGCGGATGAAGGGGAGGTCCGGGCGATCGCCGTTGACGCCCTCCGCGCCGGGGATGGCCGTGCGGATGCGCGCGGCGGGGTCGAATTTCCCCGGGTCACCGATGGACGGGGAGATTCGATTGTCGATGGCGGTCTGTCGCGGGCCGCGGACGGAGAAACGGTTTTCCCGGATGACGGCGAGGCTTCCCGGGCCGGCGAAGTTCGGGAGGTTCGGGAGGATCTGGTGGACGATGCCGACCCCTCGAGATCCCAGGGAGGAAAGGTCACCCCGGTTGATGGGGACGATCCGGTTCCGGGGGCGGAGGACGTGTTGGTTCGGAGGGACGAGGGAAACGCCACGCGGGCCTCCGATGATCGGGAGGCGTCGTCCAACGGCGACGCGCGGCCCGAGGATGACGAAGCCCCCGTCGCTGACGGCGGAGGCGCCGATCGGTCCCCCGATGATGGGGAGGTTCACGCGGGAGATGACGACGCCACGCGGGGCGCCGACGGAGCGACCGCGCGGGAGGTTGCCGACGGGGACGGGACGTCGACAGGACCGGATGCCGGATCCTTGTCGGCGAACGGCGCTCCGGAGCGCGGCGCGGATGTCGAGGCCGTCGGTGAAGAGGACGCGGAAGGCAAGGTAGCGGCCGAAGAGGATGCCGCTTCCGGACAAGATCGGGAGGACCCGGCGCCGGAGTCGGATGCGGCCGAAGTGTCCGGGATCGGAGAAGGCTCTTCGGGAGGCCCCGCGGAACGCCCCAACGCGGTTCCCATGATGTCCGGTGCGCCGCTTCCGGACCTGGTGCTGAACATCGGCGCTCGGGTGGACGCCATCGACACGGGAGGGGCATTCCTGGACCCCGATGGCGGCGTGTTGGCATTTGGGGCGAAGGTTGGCGGTTCGAATTTGGAAGACGCGGGCGTCGGGCTGTCGATCGACCCGTCGAGCGGTGTTATTTCGGGCGTTTTCAACGGGACCGGGTCGGTGGTCGTCAAGGTCAGGGCCACGGATGAGGGGGGCCTGTTCGTCGAGGACGAGTTCATCATCGACGCGAACGCCGGTCCCGCCGCTTCGGAAAATCCCTTGGAGGGCGCGGAATTCGCCGCGACTGTCGGCGTGGGGATTTCCCCCATCGACGTGAGTGGCGCGTTCATCGACGCCCAGGGTGACGCCATGACGTATTCGGCGGTCCTGGAGGGGGGAACCGCGTTGGAGACGGTCGGACTGGATTTCGTGGGCGGCATGATTACGGGCGTGGTCGGGAGCGTCGGGGAAGTGGATGTCGTCGTCACCGCCCGGGACCAACACGGAGCCACCTCTTCGCAAGCCTTCACAATCTTCGTGAGCCCGGTTCCGAACCGCGGACCGGAGGTGGTGTCGGGGCGCGCTCCGGGCGACCGCGACGCCACCGTGGGGGAGCGGTTGGCTCCCATCGGCCTGAGCGATGTGTTCCGCGATCCCGATGGCGACCCCTTGGTGATCGGGGTGACGTTCAGTCGGGCCGACTCCGGCCTGTCATTCGATCCAGACACCAAACGGATCACGGGAGAACTCACGGGATTGGAGGACGTCGTGGTCACCGTGACGGCCACCGAAGTGGGCGGCGGAGGAAATTCTGTCGGTCATGTGTTCGTCATAACGGCGGCTCCGCCACCGAATCGCTCGCCGGAAGTGGTGCCCGCCGTCGCTTTGGGGGATCTGAACGGGATCGTCGGCGAGCGGATCGAGGCCATCGACCTGAGCGGTCTGTTCCAAGATCCCGATGGGGACGCGCTCACGGTCTCCGCGACGTTCGACCGGGCAGACACCGGCCTCGCGTTCGATCCGGACACGAATCGGATCACGGGCGAACTCGCCGGACTGGGCGATGTGACCGTTTCCGCGACCGCCAGCGATGGACGGGGTGGCTCGGCCAAGCACGAATTCACGATTTCGCCGGTTCCCGCGCCGAACCGGGGACCGGTGGTGTCAGCTCATGCCCCGGGGAACCGGAGCGAAACCATCGGGGAAGAGGTGGACTCCATCGAATTGAGCGGTGCGTTCATGGACCCCGAAGGGGACCCACTGACGATCGGGGTGACGTTCAGTCGGGCCGACTCCGGCCTGTCATTCGATCCCGACACCAAACGGATCACGGGAGAACTCACGGGTTTGGAGGACGTCGCGGTCACCGTGACGGCCACCGAAGTGGACGGCGGAGGAAAATCTGTCGGTCATGTGTTCGTCATAACGGCGGCGGCTCCACCGAATCGCGCGCCGGAGGTGGTGCCCGCCGTCGCTTTGGGGGATCTGACCGGGATCGTCGGCGAGCGGATCGAGGCCATCGACCTGAGCGGTCTG
>JANQKA010000144.1 GCA_028281405.1 Hasllibacter sp.
ATTTGGCGCTTGGAACCCCGCTTGACCGGAGTTGCCGGCGATGGGGCGGAACCGGGCCATGGGGCGTTCGCCGTTTGATGGATCCGAATCAGCACGATCCCGCCCATCGGGGGCGAATGTGCCGCCGGCGGGGTCCGACGCGGCTGGCGTTCGGATTTCGAGAGAGTATCGCTCTCGCGTGAAAATTCAAGCGTTGCGATCGCTAATTCTGCTTCGAATCGCGCCTGGCGGGTTGGCGCGGGGGCGGGAGGTGTTCGACAAGGTGAGCGAGGGTCGTTACAGGCTTGGGGGGTGATTCGTCACCGTCGATTCGGGTGATTCGGACTCAAGAACCGCCGGGCTCGGGGCCTTCCGCAATGTGGCATGCGCTTCCGCGTCTCCGGAGTGGCGATTCGGCTTCGAACCGCGGCGGCAAAGGGGTTGACGACGGTTCGAATTCATGCGATACGGGTCGTTGTGGTTCGTCCGGGCGGCGATTCGGGCGTGATCAGGAGCCGGATTGGCATTGACGACATTCATCGTGCGACTCAGGCCGCGCAACGAAACGAACAGGAACCCGCCCCCTCCGCCGCTCGGCGGAGCGGAGGAGCGGCGGGCCAGCGGGATGGAGGCGGATATGAGGCTCACGAAACTACCCGAAGAGACCCGTGAGGAGATCGTGCGGGTCGTCAAGGATCGCCTTGACGGCAAGGCGGTCGAGGTCCGGATGACGATGGGATATGATCACCTCGACGAGGAATCCCTGTTCATCCGCGTGTTCTGCGACGGGAAGTCGATGACCCGGGACGACCATGGCAAGTTTTACGGACTCAACAACTTGGTGAAAAAGGTCATGGGCGAGGAAATGGACCACATATTCCCGTATATTCGTATTGCCGACGCTGGGGAACTTGCGCATGACTCCTGACACGAATTTGGCGGACGAAGCGTTCGCGATGGTCGACAAACTCCTCGCCGAGGGGGATTGGGATATCTTGACGCAGATGGAACTGCGCCGCGGCTCGAGCACGATCTATTACGGCATGTTCCACGAGTTGGCGAGGACGGGGGCCGATGCGTTCATCGGAATCGACGGCATTTACATCTTAAAGCACGCTTGGAACGAGATTTACCGTAGCCCGGAGCACGGTGCTGTCGCGACCGCTTGCCGCAAGTTGGAGTGGGCTTCGTTTCCCGACGAGATTGGATTCTTCGCGGATGCCTTTCTGGATGCTCAAAGGGCTCGAATCGCCGCGGACTACAATCCCATGGTTCGATTTACCCCACTCACGGTGTCCAACGATTTGGATCGGGCCAAGAGGGCCGTATTGGGCTTGCGGAACCTCGACCAAATGCACAAGACCGCCTTCGCGGCGTGGATCTTGGTACATAGCGGAGGAGTGAAGGAGGCCCGGAAGCGCAGACGCAAAGGGAACGAATACACCATTTAGTGCCGGGGTTCGCCGCGCCGCTTCCCTGACCTCCCGGAGAGGCATTTTGGTGGCGCCGCGGTGAGGCGTTCGCCAAGGTCTGGGCGGGCGGGCGCGTCGCTCTGATCGGTGTCTTGTTTGGTCGTGGCTCCCCTTGCGTTCATGTGGCGTTTGGAATCCCGCTTGACAGGAGTTCATGGCGATGGGTGGGGGCCGGAGCCAAGGATTCGTTCGCTGTTGTTGGACGTTGGACCCGCACGGCCCCGTCCTCCGCGGAGAACACGATCTTCTTCACCTGAACCAAAAGACGGTTCCGAACATCGCGTGCCCGAACGGAGGGGGAACGTTCCGTAGATCGTCGACATCCGCGGTCGCGTCGAGGCCTGAACGACACGGCATTGTCGGCGCCCGCTTGGAGGGGCGGCCTGTTTGGCGCCGAATCCTGGCGATTGGACCCCCAACGGCGGGGAAGCCAATTTTCGTACCAGTCGTCCCTTGAACATCCACGGACATCCGTGTATCCCCGGTCATCATGGTCGGCAGAAAGGACGCAGACAATGGACAAGACCGAAGAGGGACAGGATGGAATCATCGTGTCCAAAGACAAAATCATCCTCCGGAAAGGAAAACGAACGGCGGAATTCAAGATCGACGACCTGTTTGTGCTCGAGGATATCATTCAGGAATTTCGATATCTTGATGCAAGGGTGGACGCTCTCGAGTCGGAAGTGAGGTCCCTGACATGATGGCCATGAGAATGGCTGGGATCGGAGATCAAGCTTTGGGTCCGGAGAAGCGAAGGTGCGGAATTTGCGACAATTCCTCTCTTTCACGGCCTTCGAAAATCCATCGGAGGCCACCGGGCTCCCGCATTGAACGGATGCATGGACAAAACGCCAGCGTTGATCGCGTCCCCCTCGACCGGATCGTGGTTCGCCATGCACCTGACGTTTCGTGGGACATTTCCCGATCCATCCAACGTTGACAAGGACTCACGTACGCCCGTGGTCGGTCGGAGTTCGTTCTGGCGGACGCGACGGCCGATAGTGGCGGACCTGATGCTTCGTTGTTCAATGGCTGGCGGGAGTTGTGTCCGCCGCGTTCGCCAGAGACGGTTGGCATCGCCCGCGTGATGGGACGTTTCTTGGGATGGCGCGCGGAACGAGGCGGTCATCTCGAAGAATGTCGCCGATTGCTTGTTCCGACCAACCTTATGTGTTTGATGTCGGGGGATTAGCTGTGAGGCACCCAGTGATTGTCCCGCCACGGAAAACCTATTGCCGGACGCGGAATTGCTCCTCGACGCACCCCGTTCTTCCGGGCAATCGAAATCATGGAGGGTCTCAAGAACGGGAAATCGAACCCCGGGACGGAAAATTCCGTCTTGTTGTAGAGCCACCGAAAGCAACTCGACCCGGGGGCCCGATGGCGGTCGCCGTCCGCGCGGGGCGGTCAACTTGAAGTCTTGGATGGGCCTTGTGGGCGCGGATCTTTGGCGTTGGGATGCGACTGGAACGCGGTGTCCGCCGACTCCCGAGCCGGCCACGCGCTTTCATGCGCGTGCCCGGTTTTTCCGCGAGCGGGAACGTCCGCGTGCCGGACTCAGTTGATGAGGCCAAGTTCCCTGTAAGCCTTCTCCGCGCCTGGGTGGAGGGGGGCGGACAGGCCGTCGGACACCATTTGGGAGGGGTCCAGATTGGCGAAGGCCGGGTGCAACCGCTTGAAGTCGTCGATGTTCTCCATCACCGCCTTGGCGACGACGTAGACCACGTCTTCCGGCACGTCCTTGGAGGTGACGAATGTCGCCCCGACGCCGAAGGTCGTCGTGTCGCGGGAGTTGCCGGAGTACATGCCGCCGGGAATGGTCGCCACGCGGTAATAGGGATTGTCGTTGACCAGGCGGTCGATCGGCCGGCCGGTCACGTCGACGAGGTTCACGTCGCAGGTGGTGGTGGCCTCCTTGATCGCGGCGGCGGGGTGGCCGATCGTGTAGATCATCGCGTCGATGTTGCCGTCGCAAAGCTGCTTGGCCATCTCGGACCCCTTGTACTCGGTGGCGAGCGCGAAGTCGTCCATGTCGATGCCGAACGCGTCCATCACTACCTCCATCGTGGCGCGCTGGCCGGAGCCCGGGTTGCCGACGTTCACGCGCTTGCCCTTGAGCCCCTCGAAGCTCCGGATGCCGGAATCCGACCGCACGAGCAGGGTGAACGGCTCGGGGTGGACGGACATCACGGCGCGGATGCCGGGAAACGCCGCGTTCCCCTTGAATTTGGAGGTGCCGTTGTAGGCGTGGAACTGCCAGTCGGACTGGGCCACGCCGAATTCGAGCTCGCCGGCCTTGATCGTGTTGATGTTGTACACCGAGCCGCCGGTTGACTCGACGGCGCAACGGATGCCGTGCTGTTTGCGGTCCTTGTTGACGAGGCGGCAGATCGCCCCGCCGGTCGGGTAGTAGACGCCGGTGACGCCGCCCGTGCCGATGGAGATGAACTCCTGCGCGGTGGCCGCGCCGGCGCAAGCCATGCCGACCGCGGCGATGGAGCCGAAGAAGACGTTTCTCATCGTTGAAATTTCCTCTGTTGCGTCGTCCGATTTTGGACGATGGTTGTCGGGATTTCGAAGCGGGCGCGGCGGGCCGCCGCTCCGCGGATGATCCGGAGAGTACCCACGGGAGGGCGGCATGTCCAACGTGTTTCCCAGAACCGCGAACGCCGCCCCGCCGATGGTGGCGCGCGGCGAGGGGGTCTATCTGTACGACCGGGACGGGAAGGCCTACTTGGACGGGTCTGGCGGCGCGGCCGTGTCCTGCCTCGGCCACGGGGATGCCCACGTCAGGGCGGCCATCCACCGCCAGATCGACACCGTCGCCTTCGCCCACACCGGGTTTTTCACATCCGACCCGGCGGAAGGACTGGCGGCGCGGCTCGCGGCCCTCGCGCCGGGAGACCTTTCCCGGGTCTACTTCGTGTCGGGTGGATCGGAGGCGATGGAGGCGGCGCTGAAGCTCGCCCGTCAGTACTTCATTGAAATCGGCCAACCCGAACGGTGTCGGATCATCGCGAGGCGGCAAAGCTACCACGGCAACACCTTGGGCGCGCTGTCGGTTGGCGGCAACGCCTGGCGGAGGAAGCCGTTCGCTCCGATGTTGATCGACGTGGCGCATGTCTCGCCGTGCAACGCCTACCGCGGGCCCGCCGACGGTGAATCCGACGCGGAGTATGTCGACCGGCTCGTGGAGGAGATCGAGGCCGAGATCGAACGCTCCGGGCCGGAAACCGTGATGTGCTTCGTGGCGGAACCCGTGGTCGGGGCGACCATGGGCGCGGTTCCCTCCGTCGGGGACTATTTCAGGAAGATCCGCGCGCTGTGCGACCGTCATGGGATCCTGTTGATCCTGGACGAGGTGATGTGCGGGATGGGCCGGACGGGAACGCTGTTCGCCTGCGAGGGGGATGGCGTCGCTCCGGACATCTGCACCATCGCGAAGGGACTCGGCGCGGGCTATCAGCCGATCGGCGCGATGCTCTGCTCGTCGAGGATTTACGACGCGATCGTCGGCGGTTCCGGCTTTTTCCAGCACGGTCACACCTACATCGGCCACGCCGCCGCCTGCGCGGCGGGCTTGGCTGTGGTCGAGCGTTTGGTGGACGATGGCGTCGCCGCGCGGGTTTCCCCAACCGGGACGCGGTTGCGGGCATTGCTGGAGGATCGTCTCGGCGGTCATCCGCGCGTCGGCGACATCCGGGGGCGGGGACTGTTCCGGGGCATCGAACTGGTCGAGGACCGGGAAACGAAGGCGTCGTTCGACCCGGGCTTGAAAATTCACGCGAAGGTCAAGAAGGCGGCGTTCGAGGCGGGGCTGATCTGTTATCCGATGGGCGGCACGGTGGACGGGCGGGTCGGCGATCACATCCTGTTGGCTCCCCCCTTCATCATGACCGATGACCAATCGGAGGAGCTCGTGGACAAGCTCGCGGGAGCGATCGACCACGCCCTCCGTCCCTGAATCGGCGGATGGAGGCCCGCTTCGGGCATTCCCGGGAATCGGTTTAATGCTGTTCCGATTCGACTTGGATGCCGCGGGCTCCTACAGTGGCCACGCCCGGGTGGCCCGCGGCGGGGCGGTGATGGATTTCGAATCGTTCCGAAGTTTCGGTCGGCGGGGAATTCCTGAGCGGGCGGGTTTCGGTCGGATCGCACCAGCTCCCGGTGGCCCGCACGATTCCCGGCGGGGTCCAGGCCGGCAACCCGGCGGTGATCGATCATAATGCCGCGGCCGCGGCGAACCGCGAGAGGAAGGGCCGATATGGCGACCGTGTTCCAGTGGCTGCGCTCTGTTCTGTTCACCGTTCAGATGTACTCGATGATGGTGCTGCTGGCGGTTTTGTTCCTGCCATTCGCGCTCGTGTCGAGCGGGGCGGCGCTCATGGCCTGCCACGCCTACTGCCGCTGGGTTGTTTGGAGCGCGGGTTGGATGGTCGGCCTCAAAGTCGAGATCAGGGGCGTCCCGCCCGAAGGGGAATGCATGGTCGCCGCCAAGCATCAGGCGCTCTTCGAGACCCTCGCCCTGTTCAGCGCGCTGCCCAGGCCAAAATTCATCATGAAGCGCGAACTGATGTTTGCCCCGATATTCGGTCAGTACGCTTGGCGGGTCGGGTGCGTGCCGGTTGCGCGCGGGCGGCGGGGGCACGCGATCCGCAAGATGATGGAGGATGTGTCCGCGGGACTGCGGAACCCCGGCCAACTCGTGATCTATCCCCAAGGCACCCGCGTGGCTCCGGGCGATTACCTGCCCTACAAGATCGGAACGGGGCTTCTATACGAACAGCTCGGACAGGAATGCCACCCGGTGGCGACCAACGCGGGGGTTTTCTGGCCGAAGCGCGGCCTCGTCCTCAAGTCCGGCACCGCCGTGCTGGAATTCCTGCCTCCGATTCCAGCGGGCAGGCCGAAAGAGGAAATGCTGGAGGAACTGGAGAGCCTCGTCGAGAGACGTTCGAACGCACTGATGCGGGAGGCGGGTTTCCCCGCGCCGGGTCCGCGGACGGGGGGAACCGATTCCACGTAAGACCGCGGATTTTCATCCCGTGGCGATAATCGTCGCTCCAAAGTGCCGGATCGACGCGTGGCCGCGGTCGGAAGGTTGGCATCGTTGGCCATCCGCGCCCGAGCCAAGATGACGAGGAAATACGACCGGATCCCGGTTCCAGGGTTCGGTGGCGGTTCGTCCACTCGGGTTTCGTTCGCGGCGGCGGAGAATCGACGCACTGCCGGGGAGAGCCGATGAGGCGTGATTTGGCCGATCGAATGGTCAATTGCGCGGGCGGAGGCAAGCCTTTCGATATCCT
>JANQKA010000194.1 GCA_028281405.1 Hasllibacter sp.
CGCCGCCCGGCCACCTTGGACGGGTATTGCAAACGCCCACCGGAGTCAAGTATTCTCCGGAATGTTCAATGGGAGTCGGGTGATGAACATGAAGGGGAACCCCGCGCGGGAGACGAATTCCGCTTCCGCGGTCCACGGGGCGGCACAGAGGGATTCGGCGGTTTCCCAGTCCGCCGAGGCGCACGGAGGGAAAACATCGCCGATGAACGGCGCTTCCATGAGAACCTCGAAGGAAGGACGCGAAACGATGAGCAAGTCCCCGGAGAAGGGCGGAAGGGGGGAGCGCTCGACCTTCTCGAAGACCGCCATGGTCGAAAGCGGACCAAAGCGGCAGTCGGACGCCCCGGCCTCCGAAAAGAAGGAGAAGCGGACCCCGGCATGGAAGGCCCGACATGACGAAGGATTGATGGATCTCGTGGAAGACGCCCGTCGAATCATCGAGCACGGGCCATGCGGAACCGATCCCCAATTGGTGCCGACGGGCGAGGATCTCAGGGTGTTCGAGGAACGCTGGCACAACCGGACCCTGTCGACCGACGCCATGGCCCAAGACTCCGCGGGTGACCGGGACGGCGCCTGTCATGTCGACTGAAAATCCGCCCACGACATCCAAATCGAATAGTTCGACCCGGCGCGGCACGATCGCGCCGGGTTTGATTGTGGAGTCCCGCGATTGAATAAATTCCGAGGAAGTCCGCCAAGAAACAGCATATGGCCAGGATGAACAAAGTCCAAGTCGCCGTTGCGCGGGCCACCCGAAATTATCGAACTTCACACGGCGGGCATGGTGTCGATTAGTGTGGGAGAATGTCCACGCCCGCAAAGGATGCACATAGCCTCACCGGAGCGGTGACCACGGGGGCTCAAATGTCCACGCCCTCGAAAGACGCACCGGGGCATGGGTTCGCGCCCGCTTTGTTCCCCGGCATGGTGCGGTCGATTCATCCACGCAAGGACGTGGGTTGGAGGTCCGCCGATGCGCCACGACTTGAGTTGGCGCCAACCGATGGAGAATCGACCGCATGCCACCCGTGGCGCGGGACGCGATTTCAGACGGTTGCGGGGAGATATTCAGCCGAAGGTTGAAATGGTTCGAGGACACTTCCGGGATTCAACGCCTCAAGGATGATGGAAATCATCGGGTGTTCCCGCCCGTCCACGAATCCACAAGGTCTTGACCGAGGCTGAACGACCTCTCGACCACATGGAGGCCGTCGCTCCCGGTTACACATTTCAGCGGGGTCGTGTTGCCGATTCACGACAAACGGCATTTCATGCGGGGAGCGCCCATGGGATTCCCGGATGGCTGATTTCCCAATCCCGCTAACTTTCCGCCGCCCCGGAAGTCCTCCCGCCGCCCCGATAGTCATACCGCCTCCCCGGAACTGGTGCGATATGGATTGTCACCCGGATCCCCCGCGCGAACCGCGACCCCAAGCCCGACCGGCATCCGAGAATTCGTCCCCGCATCCCGGGCTTTCCGCTGAAATAAAAACATTCATCCCATCCGGCGGAACATCGTAGGACGATTATTCCACCGGGAAGCCTCATTACGGATTCCTTCCCGCGCCCGCGCCGTGGGCGGAACGCGCGTTCGCCATCGAAGCCCCCGCCGGGCGCGGCGAAGCCTTGATCGCCGCACCCCCCGCGTCCTACTTGGCGTCGAAATGGAGGAATCGTCATGTTCGAACAATTCGGATTCGAGGAATTCACCGCGCGCCAGGCCACGGTTTGGCTCGGCGCGGTTCTAGGCATCGCCTTCGGGGTCCTCGCCCAAATCACGCGCTTCTGCCTGCGGAGGGCCGTCGCCGGCGGGACCGGCGGGCGCGCCGACGCCGCGGGAATTTGGCTGGCGGCGCTCGCCGCCGCGGTCGTCGGAACCCAGGCCGCGGCGCTTTCCGGTCTGATCTCATTCGACGGCCACCGCTTCCTGGACGCCGACATGCCGGCGTTGGCCATCGTGGTGGGCGGGCTCATGTTCGGCGCGGGGATGACGCTCACACGGGGATGCGTTTCCCGCCTCGCCGTGCTGACGGGATCCGGCAACCTGCGCGCGTTGATGGTGCTGATCGTCTTCGCCGTGGTCGCCCACGCCACGCTGAAGGGCGTCGCGGCTCCGTTCCGCGTCGCGCTCGGCGGCGTCACCACGCCGCTTGGCGGGTTCTCGTCCTTCGCCGCCCTGCCCGGCGGCGCCGTGTTTTGGTCGGCGTTGATCGCCGTCGGTTCCCTCTTTCTGGCGGCGCGTTCGGGCGCGGGGAAGCGGAATCTCGCGCTCGCGGGCATAATCGGCCTTCTGGTTCCCGCAGGTTGGGTCGGCGTCGGATACGTGCTTCACGACGAATTCGATCCTGTCGCCCTGCAATCGCTCAGTTTCACCGCCCCCGCGGCGGACACGCTGTTCTTCGCGGTCGCCTCGAGTTCAATCGCGGCGGGTTTCGGCGTTGGCCTGTTCTGCGGCGCCGTCGGCGGCGCGTTCGCCTCCGCGGTGGCGCGCGGGGAATTCCGCTGGCAATCATTCGAGTCCCCGGCCCAGACCGGCCGCTATCTCGCCGGTGCCGCGCTGATGGGCGTGGGCGGCGTTCTCGCGGGCGGTTGCACCGTGGGCGCGGGTCTGTCGGGCGTGTCCACGCTGTCCTTCGCCGCGGTTCTCGCGGTGTCGGCCATCGCCGCGGGAGGATGGGGCGCGTCCACCCTGATCGATCGGCAACCAACCCGACCTGCGATTCCGGCGAAAGAGCCGTTGTAGGCCGCGCGGATGGTGAACCGCGCGCTTCCGCGGTCCCCGCCGGAGCGCGCCCAGGCATCCATCGCGTCTCGACGCGTCTCCGGAGGAACAACCCTCCGGGGACGCGCCCCGTTGGAACCCGCCAAACCGAACGGACGCCGGCCCCCGGCGTCCGTACATCACACGCCCCGGCACGTCCGAAGCCCCGGTGCCCTCCGCCAACGATTCCACGTCAACCGGCCTCCCAACGCGCGACCGATTGGAACCCGCGGCGGAAGTTGTCCCCCTCCGCGTCGGTGTCTTTGGCTGTTGAGAGGATAATACCGCGACGAGAGGCCACCCGCTGTTGAGCGGTGCGGGCGAGACTCGGGCTTCCACATGTCCCGCCGACCGCGCCACCGCGTGAAGGAGAACGGGAAGCGAAAATGCCGGTTGGTTCGAATTCCATGGTCCCTCGAAGCATCCGAGGTCGGAAAGAAACGGCGACATTCAATGATCGAGTCGGAGGTCCGCGGCCCACGTGCCGTTCAACCAAATCTCCGGAGCCCAGGTATCCCGAATCTTGACAACACTCCGGGAATCGGGCATGCCTCGCCAATCGATGCGCCAATCGCCGGAGACGTCATGTCATTCACCAGCATCCGGTTCGGCATGGGACCGGCGATCCTGCTATGCGCACTCCTCGCGCTCCCGGGGTGCACGCGACCACTGACCGAGAAGGAGGCCGAGGTCAGCCGGGCGATTTTCGGAGATGAAGTGGATGTTTCCGCCGTGCGGATGACACGCGGGCTCGGACTCCTGCCCGTTCCCACGGCGCGACCCGGGACCATCAACGTCATCACGCGGGATTCCATGACTTGCGAGAGGACACCAATCGAAACTTTGGGGCGCAAAATCTCCTACCCCGCGGCCTTCGTCCTTTGGAACCGCATCCACTGGAGACGCGACCGCTGGCGATCCGACATCATGGAGGGACACCCCGAACACGGAGTTCCAATTTCGCATCTCATGTTGTTCGTGCACGAACTCGTCCATGTCTGGCAATGGCAGAACCGGCACAAGACGGGCTACGCCCCCCGGCGGGCCGCCCTCGAGGCCATGACGGCGCTCGATCCATACACCTATGTCATCGATCCGAGCAAGCCATTTAGCGATTACGGCTACGAACAGCAGGCCAGGATGGTCGAGGAATGGCTGTGCTGGCGGATTCTCGAACCCAATCACCCGTACATATCGATTGTCGAGGGGATCATAACGGCGCATCTGCCCCTGGAGCGCGACGACGAAATTTTCCGCGCGCGGCCCGACGCCGGCGAATCCCAGCATTGAGCGAGGGAAAACTCCGGAGATTCCAATTGCCGACCAAACCGCGTGGCGGACGGGAAATCATCCCCCGCTGAAGCGTCCGGCATGGAGTTCAAGCCCGATGAGAGCCGGCGGCGCGCACGAAGCCGACCGATTGGCAAAGGGAGATCCTTTTATGACTTCAATATGCGAAAACATAGTCCACCTCCGGCCTGAGTTCCACGGTCACATTCTCCAATGTGATCGTGCTTCCGTTCGCGAGAGAAAACACGAAATCACCGTTCACAACCCCCGCCGAATCTATGTCGGTCGATTCGCGAAAGTATCCGAATTCCAAAAAATCTTCACCCACGTTGAAATCAATGATGGTCGCCCCCCCTTCATGCCAACCGGAATTGCGAAAGGACACAAACTCGAATTTATCCGCCCCCGCCCCCCCGGAAAGCAAATCACCGCCTCCCATACTCCTGATTGTGTCGTCGCCCTCCTCCCCATAAACCGAATCCGTGCCATCATCACCACCAGAAATAATATCGTCTCCTTCGCCACCGTGTAGCGTGTCGTCTCCCTCATTCCCGCCCAATCCATCGTCACCATCGCCCCCATGGAGCGTGTCATCTCCCTCCCAGCCGGCCAATACATCGTCCCCCTTGCCCCCGTGGAGCGTGTCGTCACCCTCGAGTCCAAAAATAATATCGAAACCCGGGCCGCCGTCCAACATTTCGTCCCCATTCCCGCCAATGAGGAAGTCGTCTCCCAATCCTCCTCTCAGCGTGTCGCCGCCCCCCGTATCCATTGCCCCAAAAACCGTCCCCTTCAAGCCGGTCGTCGCCCTCACCACCTTCAAGCGTGTCTTCGCCACCTCCGCCATTAAGATAGTCGTCACCCGCTCCCCCTTGAAGCGTATCGTTTTCCCAACCGCCGTACAGATAATCGCCCCCGCCGCCCCCCATGATTCGGTCATCACCATTCCCACCCCAAAGCAGGTCTTCTCCCGAGCCCCCGATAAGGGTGTCGTCGCCGTCAAACCCCAAACGAAATCACCCGTGACCCGCGAATCGCCGCCACGGGGGCGAGGACAGCCCCTGGAATCGGAGCCTCGGGCGACATCTTCGCGGATCCGGAAGTGTAACAACGCCAAGCGTGGCGCGGATCGTGGTGATCCGAATCGCCACGGGGCCCTCGATCGCCTGATTCCATGACGTTCAGCGTCTTTCCCCGCGCGTGGTCGCGGAGCATCCCCGATGGCAATCGACAATTCGCGCCGCGCCCGCCCAACCAGGCCCGGCCCTTAATCAGCAGGCTTCTCCGCCGATTCGCGGTCACCCCGAATTCGGATCAGCTCCAAACCACGAATCGCCCGCAGCGCCCGCAGCGGGGACAGGCCGCGCCATGGTCCGCGAGACTTTCCCCCGTCCGCCGCCGACCGATTCGACACCCGGAGGTCCGGATCCTTTGAAACCGTCCACGACGGAAGGCACTCCGCCGCCGCGGTCGCTCCGAGCGGATGCCCACCGTGGCGAGCGCGGCATCGACGCCACATGTGGACCCGGCCCCCGACCGGATCGGGCTCCGCGCGGAGATATCAAGGCCGCGGGGTCTGGTGCGAGATCCCCGGCCAAGTTCAACGGTTCATCATCAATTTCAAACCCGAGTGCCCGGTGTGATTGCGCGGCCATTGGCCTCGTCCGACCACAGTGGCGATTCTCGCATAATGCGGGAATTCCGCCGACAGGGCACGTCCAGGAGGCGGCGACAAACGCACCGCTGGAATCGAATGTCCACCGGCCCCAACCAAGGCGTCACATTCGAAAGGGATAGGAAAAGTACCATGCATGACCACCGAACCGCGCGGCCGGGCTCAGGCGACGCGGCAGACCCACATCGTGCAGGTGACGTCGTCTTCGGCCAGGCCGCTTTCCCGCATCACCTTGAGGCCGGTTCGGTCCAGATCCTCGAGGAACTCCCGCTTGGCCTCGGCGCCAAAGGGAAGGCCGCCGTCCTTGACGACCACGAGGCGTCCCTCCGGTCGGAGCACGCGGCGGATTTCGCGGAGCCCGGCGGTCTTGTCCCGCCAGTGGTCGATCGTGTCGAAGGCGAAGACAAGGTCCGCGGAGGCATCCTCAAGTGGAAGCCGCTCGGCCGGAGCCAGGCGAAACCCGATGCGGTGACCGTTCGGATCCTCGGAAGCCCGTTGCTTCGCGATCTCGAGCATTCTCGGAATCGGGTCAAATCCGAAGAGCGTCCCATCGGGCACCCTGGGAGCGATTCTCCGCAGGGCGGAACCCGTTCCGCAGCCCACATCGACGACGACCGCATCGGGGGCCACCTCGGTGGCGTCGGCGGCAAGGCGGTTTGTGGCGTACTCGCCGTACTTGGCGGCGTACCATTCGGCGGCCTCCGCATTCCATTCGTTCATGTCTGGACTGGTCCTCCCCAGGACCCGCCGGAATCAAAACTCATTCCGGAACGAGCCCACGTGGCCCCAGCCTAGGGTCCGTGGACTTTCGAGGCAATGGTGCGAAAATCCATTCAAATCCGTTGAATCGCCCGCGGGATCGAGGCTTGCGCCGCCCACCAAGCATTCCTCGCCAATGGGATTGCCGCGAATTTAGATCACGGCGTCGGCGATCGCGACGTCCCCGGTGCCGGCGGCGTTGGAAAGCCGCGGGTTTCCATGTTCGACAGGATGTCGGCGTCCTCGGAATTGGCTCCGTTCTCAGTGTCCGCAATCTCGCATGTCGCCTTCGCGGCGCCCCGCCCCGTTGCACCGTGACGGTATGGGTGTCCCCCGCCCTGTCGTGGACCGCGACGTCTTCGCCATTTGACCCGTCGAGCGTGTCGTCGCCATGCCGCCGATGAACGTCCGGAGGCGGGTTCCGGTGTTGACCATGTCGTCGCTCCGTCCGGCATCGTCCGTCGGGAGCGCTTCTCCGCGGCCATCGAGGTCATGGGCGCCGTCGCCGCCGTCTACGAACATGCTGATTTTGAAGGTTCCGCCGCCGCCTCGCCACCGTTGCTTCCGCACCTGGAGAAAGCGCCAGAACCGCCGCGGCGTCCTCGGTCTCGCCGAGGCAGAAACGCCTCTTTGTGTCCGAGCGGTTCGCATTGAAGGGGATATCGTCGCGCGCTCCGGTCACAGTCATGCTTGCGCAGGTGCGCCCGAACCGCCGGAATCCGTTTCAAGTGCGGTTGACCGCCGCGATTCGGAACCCGACGAATCCACGGTTGGTCGGGACTCCTACACCCTCTCGTCCGGTTCCGCCCTTGGTTCGCCACCCTTGCGCGGAGGAGAGCGATTTCGCGGAATGGACGGTGGACGCGAGCGGTGAATTTCCAATGGAATCGGGGAATTTCGCGCCTCCTCCGCGAAATTTAGCTTCGGCAGTGAGCGATGGCCGTCCGTCCCGACCACGTCGCGGCCCGGAGACGCGGTTTCGGAAGGAGACAGGCGTTCCAGCATTTCCGTCGGAGAAAGACCCGGTAGACCAGCTTCGACGCCCAAACGGCCATGCGGCGGCGCCTCCACGAACACCGCGGCTCTTGTGGAAGCGGATTCGGGGAGTTATGCCGCGACGTGCCGCGCCGACCGCGGCATCGGGTCCGGCGCCGGACAGGCGTTGCCGACCATTGACAATCCGCGCCTTCGCTCCTAGATGGGGTCTGAGGCAAGTTCAAGAGGAAAGGAACAGACATGACGGGCAACGCGGGAGAAGGAACCCGGTCGAGCATTTTCACGAGGGAAAACTTCCTCGCGGGACTTCTCGTCGCGCTAATGGTGCTGAATTTGTACCAAGGGCGGGATACCGCCTTGACCGTTGCGCGGAACGAAGTTTC
>JANQKA010000249.1 GCA_028281405.1 Hasllibacter sp.
ACAGAATACCGGACCATGCCGCAACCCGACAAGTCATCGCCCGATGCCACCCGCGCGTGTGCGAACGGAAGCCGTCAAGCATGTCGGACAGGATGTTCCCATTTCGGCGCACCATGACTCGTTCGCGGCTCCGGCCATTTCGCACGGTCGATCGTCGGCCAGGGCCGTGGGAAGGCGACCGGGATTCGGGGCGGATCCCGTTTCGCGCCGACGAGACGTTCGGTGGAGGGGCCGCTGGAGGGTGTCGGGGGTGGCCGTCCGCGCACGGAGCCACGCCGGGTCGTTGATTCGCGCGTCGCATGGATTAAACCCCGGGGGAAGGGGCTCCTCGGTCGACCGTCGCCAAGGGGCGGGGCGATTCGCGGAGTTGCCGTCGCGGGAGGGAACAACCGAAATGAAGCCGGAACTGACGAAGGAACTCATCGCGGTCGCCGAGGCCGTGGCGGACGCGGCCAGACCGGCGACGTTGGCGGCTTTCCGAAGCCCCTCGCTCGCGGTGGAAAGCAAGACCGATGGCTTCGACCCGGTGACGGAAGCCGACCGGAACGCGGAGAATGCGATGCGCGCGGTGTTGGCGGAGCTCCGGCCGGACGACGGAATCGTCGGAGAGGAATTCGGAAGCGGGGAGGGAACCAGCGGATTGCGCTGGATCCTCGACCCGATCGACGGCACGCGGGGATTCGTATCCGGCACCCCGACCTGGGGCGTGCTGATCGCGCTCGCCGACGCGGACGGCCCCAAAATCGGGATCATAGACCAACCGTATATCGGTGAACGCTTCGTCGGCGCTCCGGGGAGGGCGGAGATGGTTGGTCCCCGCGGCGCGGCGCCGCTCCGCGTCTCGTGCGTGAGGGAACTCTCCAAGGCCACGATCTTCACGACGTTTCCCGAAGTCGGAACGGCTTCGGAGGCCGCCGCCTTCCACGATGTGGCCGGACGCTGCAGACTGACGCGTTACGGGATGGACTGTTACGCCTACGCGCTATTGGCGGCGGGTTGCGTGGACCTCGTGATCGAAGCGGGTCTCCAAGCGTACGATATCGCCGCGCCAATCGCGGTGGTGGAGGCGGCGGGCGGCGTGGTGACCGATTGGGAGGGAGGTCCGGCACATGGGGGCGGGCGCGCCGTCGCCGCGTCGACGCGGGAACTTCACGCCGCCGCGCTGGGCGTCATCGGCTCCGCTCTCCGGGTGGCTGCGCCCCAGGACGGATGAGGCTCCGCGCCGCCGAACGGATTTCAGGTGTTCGCTCGGCGCGGACGTAGCTTCGGGGCGCGTCGTGGACCGAGTGACGACGTGGGTGCGCCCGGATGTCGTTAAACCGCCGCGCGGTTCTCCCGGATGGGTCCGCGGGTGCCTGCCCGCCCCGCCATGTCGGGAGAAATCCTCGGAGTCCCGGCCTTGGGTCGAACTTCGGCAAATAAAGTGACCCCGCTCCGCTGACGGAGGAGGCTGGCCGCTTTGATCGCCAACCGAACGCTCACGCCGCTTCCGCCGTATCCCATGGAAACACCTTGGCCTCATTGACGAGTTTCGAAAAATTCCGATAATTTCCGGATTCGTAACGAATCCTTCCCGCCACGACGGCCGGGTGCACCTCGGCCTCGCGGGCGAGGGAGAGAACATTGTCGAGGGTCGGTTCCTCCCGGACCGGATGTCGGTTCCATAACCGGTCGGGAACCAGCGCTTCGCGCGCCCATTCGTCCGCCTCGCGCTCCCTTTCGTCGTCTTGTTCCGACGCTCCGCGCCCGCGGGGGTCGAAGTCATCGAGGAACGGCTTTGAATCCCCCTCGGGCAAATGCCGTCCCAGATGCGCGAGCTCGTGAAGGAGGCAGAACCAGAAATTGTCGAGACGCCCATGTCGAAGCGTCATTCCGACCACGGGAACATCTTCGACGGTCTTGAGCGCGGCGCCATCGAGATACGTTCCCGGCATGTGGGCCGCGACCACCAAGGCGATGCCGTGTTCGGCGAGTTTTTTCTTCGCCAATTCCGGTCCCCGCCCGTGGGCGCTGAGCCGAGCGATGCCGCGCAGGAAATCAGGATCGATGATCCCGGCTTCGTGGACGCCCTCGAGTCCGGCGCGGCGCGCCTCTCCAAGCACATGCAAACACCACGCGCGCAAGCCCTGCTGAGCCGCGGGATGGTTCAGTAGCCGTCCCCTTCCCCGACGGAACAGCGCCTCCCGGGGCAGCGCGTCACTCCCGCCTGCATGTTCAATCAGAGTCAACACCGTCTCCTCGACCCGATCTTTCCAATCGGCCGCCTTCTCGACAAACCCAAGTTTGGCCGCGGCCGCGACGGGAAAGTGGTCGAGGTCGACCCAGTCTGGGAGCGTCGGCAGTTTCCCACCTTCGGGAATCAGGATATCGAGGGGAATGCCAAGATGCCCATGAACCGCGCGGATCATCTTCAAGGTCAGGTCGCGTTTGCCGCGCAACACCTCGGAGGCCTTGGTCGCGCCGCCGAATATCGGGGCCAGATCGCTTGGGCGCAAGCCGAGTTGTTCCACGCGAAACCTCACCGCGGCGATGGGGGTGGGGTCGTCGAAGGGAAAATTCCGCTCCTCGTAGTCCTCGATGATGTCCGTGAGGGCTTCGTACTCGCTCTCCTCCAGATGTGAGCGATTTTCCGTCCGCATGAGGGCATCGAATCGGGCGAGAGCCGCGTCGTAGTCCCCTTCGGAGCGGATGGGAGGGATCCGATTCCGGGAGCACATCACAAATTCCCCGCGTTGATCTTGTTGTATTCTTCGTGAGTCCGATGTGGAGGAAGATTGCCTTCCTGTCCACATAATCGAAGCGCGCGATCAGCCGATACTTGTTCCCGCCCATGTTGAACACCATGCGTCCGCGACCGAGATTGTCCGGGCTTCCGTACGATGCCCGTACATCGTGCGGCGAATTCCATGAACCGCGCCGAACCTCGGCCCTCCACGCCGACAGCGGTTCCTCCGCTCGGGGGAACCGCTTGATGAAATCGGTCAGCATTTTTTTGCCCAAAATCTGCATGCTTCCCGGCACCATTCACGGGTCCAACCGAGCCGGTGTCTGAGCTTCATTCGCGGCGGGCGCAAGCTGATTCCATGAAATTCCCGACCTTCGGCGGTTGAACGATACATGGTGGTTCACCGTGTTCGATTGGGAGGTGGGTCGACAGACCGGCTCGCGCTAGCCGCCGCGACACGGGAACTACGCGACGGGTCGCCGGGCTTCGGGTGGAGGCAATCAAAGCCGGATGAGGCCGCTCCGTCGACTGAAATTTTCGGTGTCCGGGTGGCGAGGTGGGGTTTCGGGACAAGGGGTTGTTTGGTTATAGCCTCGGATGCGCGTGGGAGTCGTGGGGTTTGCCCGCGTTGAGCCTCTCGGTGGCGCATCGGCGCCCACCTCCCCATCCGGGCAACGCCGCGGCGCGGAAGGTTATCGGTTCCCCGTCCAAGCCGGATTCTCCCAAGGATGGATAAGGCGACTCGTCGCCAAATTGATAGAGATGTTCGGGGATGTGTCGGGGCTTCCGGAACAGTCGCGCGGCGGTTGCTCCCACTGACGTGCGTGGGCGTCGCCGGGTTTTCCCCATGCGGGGCTTCTCATCACGGATTCGCTTGCGCAAACCCGAGTCCGCCCGGTGCGGTTTCGGCGGTCGTTCGGCTGTTCCGACCTTCATCGGGCACCGATTCAGAAATTGGGCCTTCCCTTGCACACAGGCGTGCAAGCGTTTACATTGATTTCCGAACCCCTTTCCCGGTTCTCCCGATTGTCACTTTGGGGATGGATGCCGGACATGTGAATGCGCCCTCAAAACGGGAACACCTCACAGGCCCTGGGGAGTGGAGCGGGGCTTGCGGCGATGGTCTTGCGGGTCCGATGGGTCGGAGAGGCGCGGGGATGGCTCGCCGAGGCGGGATCAAACGTCCAGTTCCTCCACGAATCGCGCGTTCTCCTGAATGTACTGGAAACGCAACTCGGGCTTCTTGCCCATGAGCCGCTCGACGAGGTCGCCGGTCTCGCCGGGGAAGTCCTCGTCCACGGTGACGCGGATCAGGGTGCGTGTCGCCGGGTCCATGGTGGTCTCCTTGAGATCCTTGGCGTCCATCTCCCCCAGGCCCTTGAAACGCTGGACGTCGATCTTGCCCTTGCCGCCCAACCCCGCCTCCATCATTCGGTCCTTCTCCGCGTCGTCCGCCACATAGAGTCGCCTCGCCCCCTGCGTCAGCCGGTAGAGGGGCGGGCAGGCGAGGTATAGATGGCCCGCGTCGATCATCGGACGCATCTGCGTGAAGAAGAACGTCATCAGGAGCGAGGCGATGTGGGCGCCGTCCACGTCCGCGTCGGTCATGATGATGACCTTTTCGTAGCGCAGATCCTCGACGTTGAATCTGGAGCCCATCGACACGCCGAGGGCTTGGCAGAGGTCGTTGATTTCGGCGTTCTGGCCGAGTTTGGACGAAGCGGCGCCGAGAACGTTCAGGATTTTGCCGCGCAGTGGCAGGAGTGCCTGCGTCTTGCGGTTCCGGGCCATCTTGGCGGAGCCGCCCGCGCTGTCGCCCTCCACGAGGAAAATCTCGGTGCCGTCGCGGGAGGCGTTGGAGCAATCCACGAGCTTCCCCGGCAGCCGGAGCTTGCGGGTCGCGGATTTGCGGGCGGTTTCCTTCTCCTGCTTGCGGCGGAGGCGCTCCTCCGCGCGCAGCACGAGGAAGTCGAGGATCGCGCCCGCCGATCTGGGGTCGGCGGCGAGCCAGTTGTCGAAGTGGTCGCGCACCGCGTTCTCAACCAGGCGCTGGGCTTCCACCGTGGCCAGCCGGTCCTTGGTCTGGCCGACGAACTCGGGATCCCGGATGAAGCAGGAAACCAGCGCCGCCCCCCCCGCGATCAGGTCTTCGCGGGTGATGGAGGCGGCCTTCTTGTTCGAGGCCAATTCGCCGTGGGCCCGGATGCCCTTGAGGATGGCGGCCCAGAATCCTGCCTCGTGCGTGCCGCCTTCGGGCGTGGGAACGGTGTTGCAGTAGGACTGGATGAAGCCGTCGCGGGCGGGCGTCCAATTGACCGCCCACTCGACGAAGCCGGGGACCGAGAATTTCTCCTGGAAGGAAACCTTTCCCGCGAAGGGAGCGTCGGCATAGGTGGCGGCCCCGGAAAGGGTCTCGTTGAGATAGTCCGAGAGGCCGCCGGGGAAATGGAACGAGGCCTCCGTCGGCGTCTCGCCGTCGTCGATCCCGGACTTCCAGCGGATCTCGACGCCGGAGAAGAGGTAGGCCTTCGAGCGCGCCATCTTGAATATGCGCGCGGGCCTCATGCCCCTTGAACCGAAGATCTCCGGATCGGCGTGGAAGGTCACCGAGGTGCCGCGGCGCTTGTGGGCGGAGCCGATTTCCTCGACCGGGCCCAGGGGAAGGCCGCGGGAGAATTCCTGCGCGTGGAGGCGGCGGTCGCGGGCCACCTCCACCCTGAGTCGGTCGGACAGGGCGTTCACGACCGAGACGCCGACGCCGTGCAAACCGCCCGAAGTCTCGTACGCCTTGCCCGAGAATTTGCCGCCCGCGTGCAATGTGCAGAGGATCACTTCGAGCGCGGACTTGCCGGGGAATTTCGGATGCGGGTCCACCGGAATGCCGCGGCCGTTGTCGCGGACGGTGACGCTCTGGTCCGCGTGCAGTTCAACCTCGATGCGCGTCGCGTGTCCGGCGACGGCCTCGTCCATGGAATTGTCGAGCACCTCGGCCACGAGATGGTGGAGGGCGCGTTCGTCCGTGCCGCCGATATACATGCCCGGGCGCTTGCGCACGGGCTCCAAACCCTCCAGCACCTCGATGGCGGAGGCGTCGTAGGATTTGCCCGGCATGTCGAGAAGGTCTTTGGCCATCGAACCGCTCCTTAGTCGCAATTGGGCGTGCTACATAGCGTTGCGGCGGGGCGGTGGGAAGCCGCCGCCGCCCGGCTCCGGTGAACGGGCTCGCTGGCTGTGTTCACGCGCCGTTCGTCGACGCCGCCCGCGGAGCGGAACGCGCGCCTTCGCCAGGATTCCACCGATTCCCTCCGCGTGGAACGGCGGGCCCTAATCCGCGGAATCGGGATCCGAAGGCGGGGGCGACGCCTCCGGGTGCCGCCCGCCGCGATTCCGGGCGCGGAGCGGTTTCGGCGGGGTGGGGGGCCCTTCTCCGAAGGACGGGAAGGCCGGCGGCTTCACGATTCGTGGGAAGGGCGGGCTCAAATCCTCGGAATCGGATTCCGAAGGCGGGGGCACGGTACCGGGCGCCGCCCGTCGCGATTCCGGGCGCGGAGCGGGTTCGGCGGGGTGGTGGCCTCATCTCCCGCGGTCGGGAAGGCCCGCGTCTTCACGATCCGTGTGAACGGGGGCCGAAATCAGAGGAATCGGGATCCGACCATCCTCCTTGCCGTTCGATTCAATTGGGTTCACGGATTCGGTCGCCGATGACGGCGTGTTTGACTCGGCTTCCGGAGTGGTCGCCGCTCCGGCTGCGGCGACGGAAACCAAATCACGGAGGATCCACATCATCCCTGAGAAGCCCTCCTTGTCCGGGTCACCGGACTGGTCGCGCCGGCGGACGCTTCGGGTCGCGGTGGTGCCGCCGGTCGAAAGCGGAGTCTGCGGCGCGGCCGGCGCATGCTCCACTTCATCCGGTGACTTCCCCGCCACACCGCGCTCGCGTCGCTTGAACTTGTAGCCGCATCCCTCAGGCGGCGATATACGATGCGCGGACTCGATTCCTTGGGCCACTTCGCCCAAAACTCGGCGAACGCCTGATCCACGGTCAGTCCGGGTTGTTCGGTGGCGAGGCCGTGCGTCCACGCCGCCTGCTCCGGGGTCAAGGATCGCTGGCGGTGGCCGCGCACCTTGGAAGGGGACTACGAGGGGTCGCGCTTGGAGAGGGCGCACATGTCACGGGCAAACGACTCCGACACGCGGAGCATCGAAGCGGCCTCCGCGTGGGTGTGGCCGTCGCGCACAATATCAACCGACCGCTTCCTGAGCGCATGGGGGTGGGGTATTGGCATCGGGACTTCCCTTCGCTGGGTTGATCCCTGGAATCGAAAATCCCCGGCGAAAGCAAGCCCAATCCGACCAGAATCAACACTGACCTCACCTTCCGCCATCCGTGAGGTTGGGGGCCCGGGGGACCGGACCAAAGCGCACGCGGAGACCAACAAGGGAGCGTGAGGTTTCCAGGACGCCGGAGGGACGCACCTTGTCCTCGGTCCCAAAATTGCGTGAACCCTATTGAAATAACGTATGATTGCGAACCAACGCCCCACTTGGTTCGTTCTGAAAATTTCTAGCAAAATTTGACGGTTGGCGTTACACCTCCTCACTTCACGTCACAACTATTCACAATTTTGTGATCAGTTACGTTGGTATGGTTCTTGCATGGGAGGGCGAATCATGCTTGAAGCAAGGTGATTCGGGTGCCGCTCGGGTTTCCGCCGCAGTGATGCTGTTGGCGTCGTGGCGAAGTTGTCACGGCGAACTGTTGCCAAAGGCGGCGGGAGCGGTTGGGGTGGCGCACTGAGTCGCATACCCGTTGTTGAGCGGGGCAGTTTAAGGCGAGAACATACAATCGAGCGTGAGGCGACGTCGGAAGTCCCGATGTGGGTGGACATGACAACAAGGGGTCGCGGGATGACCAAGGAAGAACAAGAAGAATTGAAGGAGTCCATCGCTTTTCTGATAAAGCGTGGATGCGACCTTCGGAACATGCACTTCACTCCCGGTCCGAAAGCGACCCGGGCGGAGGCCTTCGCCGAGGCGATCAGGGTAATGAGGTCCGCTGAGGAACAGAATCTTCCTCACAACCCGCCTCACACCGGCCGGCCTCAGAAAAATTTGAGGACGGGAAATACGGAGGCCCGGTGACGGCCGCCCTCCGGAACTTCCGACGTCTGTACGGGGCTGATACGATGTACAGGGAACTGCAAGCGGAATTCGACAAGCGGGATTTGCTGCCGGTTGAGATCCAACATATCTGCGATGCGATGTCCTCCCTCGGGTATCCTGACAAGATTGAGATCGTTTCGCATCGAATGGAATTTGATCGACTTCTGGGATCAAGCGCTCCTTGGGGACGGACCTCCCATCAGGAATATCGGAGCGAGTTTTCCGCCCGTGCAGGAGGCTCGGTGACTCGGATTTATTTTCCGGAGAATGCCGATACTATGATTCAGCGCATGATTTGCGCCAAGGAATTGGTTCGCATTTGTGAGTCGCGCGCTCCCGCGACGCATTCGCTTCCGGCGAACGGTAATTCAGAATTTTTTGAAGAGATTCGCATCGCTCTTCCCCCCGAATTCAATCAGGAAACCGCGATGGCCGCGGAAGACTTCCTCACACAAGGCAAAGCGTTATTGCTCTTGTTTCCCCGAAATTTGAGAGAGATCGCAAGAAAAAATATACTCAAGGACGATTGGGAAATCGCCGAGCTGGAACAGGATGCGATAATTCCCGCGGAAACGCTCATGCACCTGCTAGGCTCTGTACCTTTAAAAATTTGCTGATTTGCGTTCAAATATTTGTGATGTTATTGTGTGATTCTGTTGTAGTATAATGAACATATGCGCGCCATG
>JANQKA010000262.1 GCA_028281405.1 Hasllibacter sp.
AGGGGAATCGCGACGAGATACGACAAGACCGACAGTAGTTACGCGGCCCGTTGGTACTTCGTGGGAACGCTGGAAGCCTTGAAATGAATGTCCACAGGCCCTAGAGCAGATCTAAGCGGGTTCGTGGACTTCATTGACTGGCAGAGAGCAAAAATAAGGTTTACCCACATCGCGACGGTTTTCCTATGCAATTAGTAAATTGGATCCCGACGCGAATCTCCTCGATCAGGCTTCGGTCATTCATATCGTGACCCGTCGGCTTTGGTGTGAACTCATCATCGGCTGATGATTGTGGTCCTCGTTCCACTATAATCAACGTAGATTTTCACGCGGTTTTCGCAACCGATTCTATCAATACCGCCAACGCACTACCCGCACGGTTTCACTTAGAAATCAGACGCTTCGATAGGAAGAAATCCACCTACTTCGAGTAATTTCGAAGTCCGGCGCAGTCATAAGAACAGACTCACCGCCGTGCGTCGACAGTCATTGGGAATCTATAGAAGTAACATCGCATGGTATGCGCCAAGCATCAATCATGTAGGCGATTCATTAGTTGGAATGACATATTCCATAATGTCCTGAAAATTCCACGTTTTGGTTACAAATATTCATTTGACAAAGCGCAGTATTTGGATTGGGCACCAGCATAGGAAACTAGAAAATTCCCATGCCGGGATTGTCGGGTTGCAATGGCGTAGAAATGTAAGACGGTCGTTCTTTCAGATTCAGGGCCTCATGTATGCATGAAAATGGATTAATCGTGTGGATTGCGCATTGCATAATTGACGGACCAGATTAGGAATCAACACTGAACAATCAGGTGAGAGAAGCATCTCCGTTTGCCATTCAGTCGCTATTCAATGGCAACCAACGGCCATCGTCTGCTCTCTCGAATGGCCAGCGCAAATACCCCGGCAGGGCGGATGGAGGCGCCGATGGTTTGACGCCGTTCAGCATAATTTGTGTCAAGCCGACTACCCTGGTCAAATTTGTTCCTTCAAGGTTCGCGCCTTCGATGTGCGCATTATTGAGGAACGCTTCTTGGAGGTCCGCGCCTTCCAGATTCGCATATTTTAGATTGGCGCGTGCGAGGGAAGTATATTTGAGGACCACATTTTGGAGGTTCGCGCCTTCGAGATCCGCACCTTTGAGGTTGGCTCCTTCGAGGTCCGCATCTTTGAGGTTGGCGCCGTCGAGGGAAGCATCTTTGAGGACCGCATTTTTGAGTTCCGCTTTATTGAGGTGAATTTTTTTGAGGACCGCGCCTTCGAGGATAGCATTTATGAGGACCGCGCCTTGGAGGTTCGCATTTTCTAGGTTCGCATTTTTGAGGTTGGCGCCTTCGAGGTCGACTTCAATTAGTTTAGCTTCTATGAGCACCGCGTCTTCGAGGTTGGCGTTTATTAGGTACGCATTATTGAGAGCAGCTTCTTGGAAATTTGCTCCTTTTAGGTCTGCATCTATGAGTATTGCCCGCTCGATTTTCGAATCGAATAGGTTCGCTTGTTTGAGGATCGCGCCGCTGAGATCCGCATTCTGAAGGACCGCATTCCCAAGGTCGGCTTTTGAGAAGTCTGCGTACATCAACCGCGCTTTCTTGAGGTTTGCTCCCACGAGGTCCAAGATGAAATCTTTTTCAAGCGAAAGCCGTTCTTTTGTTTTCAAATTCTTCCTGCACCCGCCAACGGCCCACGCGGCCCTTTCAAGAATTTTCTGGCCGTCCTTATCCTCTCCGTCCACGTCATTTTGAGGATCCGTCGAATTCTGGGCAGAACTGTGGGACCGAATGAATCCGCACAGGATGTCCATGACCGGGACATGGTAGATATCCTTGTGCTCCTTGGCCAAGACTTCAAGAATGATGACACCGCCTCTGCGGGCGCTTACATCGGAGTTTCCCAGCAATTTTGCTCCCTCCTTCAAGCGGTCGTCCGTCGCACTTCTCTTGGAGGTATTTACCTCCTTGTTCAGGTTGAGAGCTCGCCAGACGGTCAGCGGGATCAGGATGTAGAGAGATAAAACTGCTCCCGCCGCGAACGATAGATTTCGAGTAATTTCTGTAAATTGGTAAACTGATTCGGCATTATTTATCCATATTTCGACGGTTTCCCATTTATACCAGGCAATGATGGCTGTCGCCACCAGCGAAATCAGCGGAACGACGATCCACATCCGCGCCCATCCGATGCTGTCCGCTTTTTTTCCCGCGTTCTTCATGACCACTCCTGACCTTCACCTGTTTTGTCGCATCCGCAATCGGACGATGTTTTCTCTCTGGCCTCGTCCCGGGGCCGTGGTGACGTCCAGGCGGGAGTCCCTCCTCCGGCGGTTCCGCGGCCCAGGACGAGGCGGTCATCGACCTCTTCCCCTCCCACACCCGCTCTCCCTCTTCCGTTGCCACCTTCATCAACGCGACCGCATACACCGCCGGAAGAAGTTTGCCAAGTCGGTCCCGCGGCGGCTCCGCGGCCCGGGCCGAGGCGGTCGTCGACCTCTTCCTCTCCCACGCCTGCACTCCCTCTTCCGGTGCCTCCTTCTCCAACGCGACCGCATACACCGCCGGACGAAGTTTGCCAAGTCGGTCCCGCGGCGGCTCCGCGGCACGGGCCGAGGCGGTCGTCGACCTCTTCCTGTCCCACACCCGCTCTCTCTCTTCCAGTGCCACCTTCTCCAACGCGACCGCGTACACCTCCGGAAGAACCTTGCAAAGTCGGTCCCGCGGCGGCTCCGCTGCCCGGGCCGAGGCGGTCGTCGACCTCTTCCTGTCCCACACCCGCTATCCCTCTTCCGGTGACACCTTCTCCGACGCGACCGCATACACCGCCGGACGAAGTTTGCCAAGTCGGTCCCGCGGCGGCTCCGCGATGTATGCAACCCTCAAGTCTTGAGAAATTCCCCCGCTTCTTCCAATTATCGTAAATCTTGGCGGTTTGGCCAGTCGTCGCAACGACTTCTGAAATATCGATGATTGCATTGTTCGTCGGCATCCCGTGACCGCGGTGGCACGGCGTGGCGCCATGCCCGCCTCCCGACCATTGTTCGCAACCCACCTGAATTCCGGCCCGTTGTCCAATTGCGTGGTGGTCGGGCGGCCACGCTCCATTGAGACCCGGCCCAAGTCCTCCACGACGCGGTGGGCGGGAAGCGAATAAGCAGACTCTTTCGTGAGGATCTCGCGAGTTTCCAGGTCGAGCGGTTCATGAGCCGGACGCCTGTCCCGTCCGCTGTCCGGCTCTGTCCGCAGTCCGCCCCGCCCGCGGTCCGTTGCCCTGCCCCTCCGCCCCCCGTTCCTCGCTGTCCGTCCCAAAGACGGTCGGCCATGTGACATGTCCCCTAATTTACCAGCATCCGTAACCGGACAATGTTCACTTCGGCCTCAGCCCGGGCCAAGGAGCCGCCATCCGCATCTGGATTGGAGCGGCCCCGCATCCTAAATCCCCTCAGCGGATTCCTCACCCACCGGTTTCGAGGACGACTCCGCCTGTTTCGGATTCGGAGCGGCTCCCGCGGCCTGCTTCCCCGATCGGCGGACCTTAAGTCCTTCGACGCCGCGTACGTTTCCATTGGCTTCGGATCCGCATCGGCCTCCGCGATCCGCTTCCCCGCAGCGGCTTCCGCATCCTTCGGCGCAGCGGTCCGCTTTCCCGCGGCGGCTTCCACATCCTTCGGCGCCGCCGACGCTTTGACCGCCATCGGATTCGTAGCAACCTACGAGGTCTGCTTCCCCGTGAGGCTTCTCCATCCTTCGGGGCGGCGGACGTCTCCACCAGCATCGGATTCGTGGCGGCTCCCGCGGCCCGCTTCCCCACAGAGGCTTCATTATTCTCGATGCCTCGGGCGCCTCGATCGGCTTCGGACCCGGAATGGCTCCCGCGGTCCGCTTCCCCGCTGCGGCTTCCGCATCCTTCGGCGCCGCGGACGCTTCGACCAACGTCGGATTCGTGGCGGCCTACGAGGTCCGCTTCCCCGTGATGCTTCTCCATCCTTCGGGGCGGCGGAAGTCTCCACCGGCATCGGATTCGTGGCGGCACCCGCGGCCCGCTTCCCCACGGCGGCTTCATTATTCTCGATGCCGCGGACGCCTCGATCGGCTTCGGGCCCGGAACGGCTCCCGCGGTCCGCTTCCCCTCTCGGCGGACTCTTCATCCTTCGACGCCGCGCACGCTTCCACTGGCTTCGGATTCGCATCGGCCTCCGCGGGTCTGCTTCCCCGCTGCGGCTTCCGCATCCTTCGGCTCCGCGGACGCTTCGACCTGAGTCGGATTCGTGGCGGCCTTCGAAGTCTGCTTCCCCGTTAGGCTTCTCCATCCTTCGGGCGGCGGACGTCTCCACTAGCATTGGATTCGTGGCGGTCACCGTGTAGGTCACCTTCGCACCCATCGCGGCGTCGAACCATTCGGAGGCGAACGAGGTGACCGCGGCCGCGAAGGCAGCCGGAGCGCGTCCGCCACCATGAGAAGCGCGCGGTCGAACGTCAGACCGCTCACAACCTCCGCGGCTTCCGCGCCGAACTGGATCATTTCGACGCCGGTCAGCGTGTCGCGGACGAGGTTGTCCCCGGTGTCGCCGGTGTTGAACCTGTGCGCGATGTGGGTCTGTTGGACGTTCCCCATCCCCGTCCGCCAAATCAGGTGGTATTTCCGGGCGCCGACGGTGAAATCCGCCGTGTCCTTTGCTCCGGCGCCTTCAACGATGGTGTCGTCTCCCACGCCGCCGGTGAGGGTGTCATCGCCCGCGCCTCCCGTGAGGGTGTCGTCGCCAGCGCCTCCCGTGAAGGTGTCGTCGCCAGCGCCTCCCGTGAAGGTGTCGTCGCCCGCGCCGCCCGTGGGGGTGTCGTCGCCCGCGCCGCCCGAGGGGGTGTCGTCGCCCGCACCGCCCGTGGGGGTGTCGTCGCCCGCGCCGCCCGTGGGAGTGTCGTCGTACGCGCCGCCCGTGGGGGTGTCGTCGTACGCGCCGCCCGCGAAGGTGCCGCCGCCGGCGTTTCCGGCGATGGCATCGTTCCCTCCAAAGCCGAAGATCAGGTCAACGCCGGCCATGCCCGAGAAGAGCATCGTGGCCATCCCATCCGCCACATTCGTGCCCAGGAGGATTTCCTTCACGTTGGCAATGTCAGTGGCCGGGGCGACCACGTCGACCGTCACCGCGTCGTCGACTCCGCTCTCGAACCAGATCTCGATCCCGTCAAGGTCTCCGTTCCATCGTCTCCGTCGGATTCGTTACCGCATCGGCTTCGACGACAGTGAACCTCGCGTAGATTCCGTCGAGCGTCGCTGTGACGTGGTATCAGGCCACCGAAGCGGCGAACACGGCGGTGTCCATGACTTCGCCGCCGTAAGTGGTGTCATCCCCGGACATTCCGGAGATCGTGTAGTTCATGGCGAAGCCGAAAACAATATCAGCGTTCGCGATGAATTCAAGGGCGTAGTCCCCCTCAACCGCCGCGTTGGCGCCGAGCACGAGGCCGACGTTCACCGGCACGGCAGTCACGCCGCCGCTGTCGAACCGCGGCGCAAACCGCCTGAGCCGCATCGGCGATGATGCGTCCGGAATTCCGCGGCCCGGCCTTCACCAAGGAGAATACATTGTCCTGTTACGAATGCTTGCAAAAAAAAGCCCACCGTTTACGGAGTCCTCGGAAAAATCGATCGAGGAGACACCGGACAAAATCTATCGCGGAGTCCCCGGACAAAATTGCCATGGAACGGGAATTCCATCGCAAATTTTACCGATCGAATAATATCCATGGAGACTGTGACGGATCAATTTGGAAAGCAAATTTCCTTTCTCTTGTCCAAGCAATGTCATTCCACAATATCAAGACGCCCGTGAAGGTGCTCGACGTCATATTATCCCTTCGATACGGAGACAATGCGTTGGGCAAGGTGACGGCAACAATACATGGATGGGCGAAGATTGAAGGACCGCGACGTGTGTCCGTTGATCCATAATTGGATCGCTCCTGGAACGATTGAAGTGTCATCGGAATTCAGGTTGGAGTAAATTGGTTTGTCATCACGCAGGGCGGGCATCGGACTCGGTAGAAGCATTTCCCGCCCCGCGCAGAGCGTCGAGTATCATTTTATGGAGCCGGGATTGAGTCTTTTTCGACTTGACCGCCACGTCCACGCTGGCGAAATTCAAGATGGGCTTCTTTACTCCGTCAATGAAGAAACTCGAATGAATTCCGCCCTTGCCATCGAGTTCATTATGGTGGGGATAAAGGAGCATCACACTCGATGCCTTGTACACCTGTGCGTATGCCATCAATTGGTAGACGTCACCTTGTGACACGTTATGATTTTGATCACCGGGAAATCCTGAAATTCTCTTCCACTTGGTATCGATAACAAGCACGACCTTGCGTTTTCCTCTTTTTCGGATAAGAATATCTGGTCTAGTCTTGAATACTCCGCCCCCGTTCCCGTCCCTGGTTTTCAGGCAGTGCCTGTCTCCACCCTGCGTCTCAATTTCGTAATCGGAGTCCGCCATGACGCGCTTAACGATTTGACCGATGAACTCCTCAAACAACACGTTCATCCGGAACAGCATCGACGTGCCAGTTTCCTCTCCTGAACTGATGGTTTGATAGCGGCGCCCTAGAAACAACCGGGCCATCTCGAACAACTCCCGCCACGCCCGGTTGGTGCGGTCGATCACGACCTCGTCCCATGCCAGTGCCGCGGTTGGAACATGAGTGATATCCGCATAGACAAACTCCAATTCTCGAAGGTGCCGCAAATTCTCGGAATTTCGCGAGATATTACGCAGGTTGACGACGGTGGCCTTCATCACGCGGTTGAGAGCGATATCATCGGAGAGTTCGTCGAAGCGACACGCCAAGTGCGCGGGATTCGCGGCATGGCGGGTGAATTGACGCACCGTATTGAGCGATCCCCTCAGCGCGCGCAGGTCGTCTTCGCAATGAACATATCGACGTGGTATTCCACGACGAACGGCTTCGGACAATTTGATTCGGAAAATTTGAATCAGAATTTCGAGTAGCGTGTCCCGCTGCCAGTCGATTTGGGCCGCCATTCCTGTTTCAAGCTTCATGCCAAGCGCCACGGAAAGCATGTCCACAAGCCTCTTGCGGATTTTTCCGTTCTTCTTGCGGATTTCTCCGTCGCTGTCACCATATTCCAGTTCAACAATCTTGGGCAAAATTTCCAAGCTGCAATCAGGCGCGGAAAGAATCCCGACCACACCTTTGGCCCGCAATTCGCCCCTCAGGTCTTGGAACACTTTTCCGGGGAATACCTTGGATTGACTTTGTTGGGCGGCAAGCTGCTCGACCAAACTTGGCGGAATCTCGCCACGCCCTTTGCCGTGACCGAGACTTTCCCACTCTTTGACGGTGTAATTTTTCATTGTTCCTCCCAACTGGAATAGTCGAATTCCTCCTTGATTCTCCATCGGTATTTCTTGCCGACTCCTTGGTCGGAGGAATCGGTCAATGGTTCGGATTCCAGGAATCCAGATGTTACATTCTTTTGTTTCTTTTTATTCTTTTTTCCTTTCTTTTCATCCTCCAGCACAGCGGCGACTTTCGACCAGTCCTCGTAAAAGTATTCAGCGAGGAGTGGAATGACCCTGTGCCGCATCGCATAGTCAACATCGGAACGGCTGTGGCAATTCATGAAATACGAGTGGCCAATCTGATGTTCCCGGTCAAACAGATTCTCGATTCGCTGATTGATTGTTTTCAGAAATTTCCGTAAATCTATCCCATCCACGGGTTCGAGCAGGGATGGATCTGGCATCAATTCCCGGAAATCGAAGCGCCGCCTCAGCGCGGTGTCCAGTAGCGCAATTGAACGATCGGCGGTGTTCATGGTGCCGATGACGTGGAGATTCGGCGGCACCCCAAATCGCGTCTTTGAATATGGCAATGTGAGGCTGATCTCATTGGTCCGCCCCAATCGTTTATCGGTTTCGAGAAGCGTGATCAACTCTCCGAATACCTTCGAAATGTTTGCCCGGTTTATCTCGTCGATTATGAGAACGAACGGCTTCTCATACTGTTCCTCCATGGCACGCTTGCAAATTCGCTTGAATACTCCGTCGACCGCAATCAGTTTGAAACCCGCTCCTCGGCCGCCATCGGTTGAAGGACGGAGCCCCTCCACGAATTCCTCGTAAGACATGGATTGGTGAAACGTCACAAAATCGACCCGCTCATTGTAGACGAGTTTTTGGTACTCCTCCATAAGTTCTTTGCGGCTACCCGCGGAGCGCAACTTCTCCGCCTTCGCCTTTCCCAGACAAAGACGAACAGCTTCCCAAGCTGTTTCATAGGTTTTTCCCGTTCCGGGAGGACCATGGAGGATGAGGTTGGTTGTCCGAATCCGGTTTTCGGTTGGGTCGTCTGTCATTGGAGAGTGCTTTTCGCCGAATGGAAATCGGTGAGTGACGTGAATTTCGAATTCGAATTTGGAGGATATGTTTCCCCTTCCCCAGACTTCATTAATTTTGGAGACGTTGGCGATTTCTCGAAATATATTCCTATTGAGCGAATCACAAATTTCGCCATACAGATTTTTCGGAAACAAAATCTCTCCAAGATCTCTGACCCGGATGGTCACCGTCTTTTCTCCACGCTCCCGGGCTGGTTCAACGAAATAATTGAGGGCACAAAGTCGACTTCGATTGGCCCCGCTTAGTAGATGACCGTGTTTCGGTGAAACCTGGCCATTGGCGGTGTCCCGGGAACCGGGCCGCAAGGGGGTGTTTTCCTTATTGACGATCACGAACCCGGAATTGTGCAGTAGGGCGGCCGCGCTCCACTTATTCCATCCTCCGTTACAGTCGCTATTTAGGATATATCCGATCAGAGGCTTCGTCGGGTACACTTTGTCCCTCCGTGAGGAGCGAACCCAATAGTCTTTTGGCGGGCCAAATATATCGAAGATCGCGCCGGGGATGGGCGAATCCTGATGCCTGTCGTAAATTTCCATTACGAATTCGATCAGTGCGCGCGAAAATTTGTGATCCTCGGGCGTATTGACCGGAAAGTCCTCCAAGTTCAATCCCTTCTCGTTGAACACCCGCTTTGGGGCCGTCACGATGACTCCAGCGACTTCGGTGAGAGTATTCTCATGGTCCTCGATCTCGTTAATCGGGAACCGATGAAAAGTGGGCTTGTGCGGGTCGCCAAAGTACTTGGGCGTGATCACATGATCCTCCACGATCTCGGCGCCCGGAAACTCGAGGCTGATCACAGTCTCCTCGTCTTTGGTGGGTCCGTCACTGTTCACGACCGTTCCTTTCCATCCGCGAACAGCGGCCGCAGGACGCCGTCCGGCGTCTCCGGTTCCACGCCCGCCACCCCGTGGGCTCCGTTGTCGAAGAACTTCCCATCATCACCTGACAAGCCCCCCAAATTACTCGCATCCGCGTCCGTAACCGGACATTGTTCTCTCTTTGGCCTAGTCCGGGCCGCGGTGCCATCTTGTTTCGTCGGCAAACGACCCACCGACGCGCACGACAGTCTTCCATCGACCCGGGACGCGGACGCGCGGTCCACCGACCCTGTTCCCATGTCCGGCCCAACCGGACGATTCGCCGCCATTGTTGCACATGTGATTCGATGATACAAAGAATTTATTCACCTGTAAAACAAGGCAGATTCAGATGCCGCCGCAAAAAATTCCTCTTTCCTCATTCTGAACACCGTCGGATTCCAAGTGATTCGCGAATCGGTCCCCTGGAGCGGTTCGCCCAGTCCCGGAACCCGCGAATCACCTTCCTCAACCGACCGAGTTCCGAGTGCCGCGGCAAGGACGCGGCTCGGGAAACCAGTCCATCCTCGACATCCAAGGGCGGGTGACGCCTCCCTCCGAAGGAGAGGCGGCGCGTTCTCCGCAGGTTGAACACCCACAACCCAAACCACGCTCATTCCGCTTCAATTTCATCCCACCGAATCACCTCGACCGCCGTCACCAGGAGACCGAACCCCAACCGCCCGTCCGGTCCAATTTCCCGGAGTGAAAGCAACGGCTCGCCAATGGCAGCGTCATCGACCCACGCGACCGCATTGATAAATGACAATCTCCAGTCCCGGAACGAAGCTCGCCGCATCCGTCGAAGTCTCCGCCATTGTCCAGGAACCGCGTTTCCGATGATGTCCAGGGGGCAGACCACGTAACATCCCACCGCCGACCGCCCTGTCCCGGACCATGAAATCTGTGGTTCCGATGATCATGCCGGTGACGCGCGGCTTCGGCGGGCGATGCCCGGGCGGATTCCACCCACATCCGCCAGCGAGGTCTCCGGCGTTTGTTTACATAGTCTCCGTGAAGCATACGCTCGCATCGATCGACGACTTACCTACGTTCACGATGGTCAACGCCACCATTCCCCCGCGCGGGTCCAATCACCGTCAACTCCAGGTTGGACGCCATGGCGATCAAGAAGTCGTCCATCACCGTGCTCCGCCATCATCGATCGTCATCACCTTGTTGACGGTTTCAACCGCTCGTCGATCCCCGCTCCCCCGGCGGTTCCGGCCCGCGTGGGCGCATGAAGAAGGAACAAAGCGGGAAAAATGTGCAAAGCTCGATTGACCAGAAAAGCATGGGCCCTCAGGGAGCCTCCCGCGTCCCCTTCGCCGATTTCGTCATGTTCCCGACTTCGAGTTCCTCGGCCACCACCACGCGGCGCCCGCGCGCGAATCCGATCGTGACCTTGTGAAGATCGTCCAAGCGCATGTTGGCCCGCTTCGGGCGCGCGCGGGCCAGTTCGGCTTTTGTTTTCTCGCGTCTCCGGCTTCCCTTCCCGGCTCCCGCGGGTTTCCCGCCCGGAACGCGGATCCTCGCGTTCGGCGCCTTCCCGCGGGGCATGTGGATGCGTTCCCCTTCGGATGTGGTGGCGTGGTTGGCCGCGCCCGGGTCGATGCCCGCGGGTCCACCCTCCGGAGGGGGTTCGGAGCGGACCCGCCTCACCACCACGTTTGGATGCCACCCGCCGTTCTTCCCGGTGATCGTCCACGCCTTCGGCCCGCCGGACAATTCACGGTTTTTCTTGAACCGGATCCATCCGATGCCCATGATCCGGATGCGGCCGCCCTTGATTTTCCAGGCACCCTCCCGCGGAACGCCGAACGATTTGAACCCGCCCCGCCCTTGGATCCGGGATACCCCGCCTTCCCGGCCTCGCCGCAACGTCCGGAAAAGCCCTTCATCGGCGGGTCCGTCATCCACGAAGGCCGGCGCATCATGGCCGACGAACACACCCGGCGCAGGGGATTGGATCGCCGCGCCTTCGCCAATTCGCCCCGTTGAACGCGCCGCGCGAGATCAACCCGTCCCCCGGTCAGCTTGCGGGCGTCCCGCCGCCGCCGGATGAACCCGTCATACGGGACACGCATGGCCCCGCGGCGGAGCGGGGGGCCTTTCACCGATTCGCCGCGGCGGCGGACGGAACCGGTGTGTGACGTGTTGGGCGCCCATGATGTGGTCCATATGGAGCGTTTTGGAAATGGACGCGGGGGACGCGTGGTGTTCATCGGCTCGGATGACAGTTGTTCGCGATTGCGATGACGCCCAATATGTCGTGGTTGACCGGCGAACCGCGCGGAATGTCGCGCCTGGCCGGTATTGTTCACAATCCCCCAATTCCTCCGCGGCCGGTGGACACGGTGACGGTGACCGAAGTTGACGCGGCCGGTGTTCCGGGAACCGTGATCCCGCCCGATGTCGCGCCGATGGAGAACCCGGTCGGCGCGGCGGACCCGCCCGGCGAGGCCGCCCACGCGCCCCGCCGGCTCCGGCCCGCGTGGGCGCATGAAGAATGAACAAAGCGGGAAGAATGCGCAAATCTCGATTGACCGGAAAAGTACTGGCCCTCACCTCGACCCTCAACAACGGCGATCTGTGGATCAACCACAGGGACAGAGGCTCGATAGAGATGAGGAAAGGGTTCGGCGACTGGATCGTCGCGCGAATGGACTCCGCTCCCCATGCCTGCTACCGTTCGCCCGGCACTTCGCCGGAACCGATGATTGACACGCGGGGCGTAAAGTTGGAACATCACCCGATCGGACCCGTCCGACAACGGATGAACCGAAGGACGAGGCGTTCGCGGAATCGCGACGAAGGTTGTAGATATCCCCCGCGGGCGACCGACCAAAGGTGAATTCGAAGGCCGGGTCGACCCCCGATCCCGAAAGGACAAACAATGTATTCCAAACGCAAACGGCAAACCGAACGCAAACGGAGAGCCGAACGCAAACGGCAAGCCGAACGCAGCATTGCCCAGTTATTGTTCACACCCATTCCCCTGCTGTTTCTGCTGTTTGTCCTCAAAATCTTGAGGCTCAAGACCAGTTGGACGAATCGGCTGTTGATACTCGCTTGCATAGTCGGTGCGATTTGGCTAATATCCGAACTTTGACAACGGAGGAATGGACGACTGGCGGAACCGAACATCGCGGCATCGGCGAGTCGACCGGGACGCGCGGACACCCGCCGAAGATCGGTTGGAATACCCGCCCAGACACACGAAGCGCCGCGACTTCTT
>JANQKA010000379.1 GCA_028281405.1 Hasllibacter sp.
CCATTTTCGTCCGGCGGCGGCGAAGGACGATGCTCTGGGCTATCTCGACGGAGAGGACACCCTCGACGCGTTGGTCGACTTGAGAGCCACACTCGCCCGTCTGCCCGGCGGGAGCCTGATCGCGGGCGTGGATCCCGGGACGGTTCCTCAGAGGATGGAATTCATTGTCCTCCCCGCGCAAAACCCCGGCGGTCAAGAGTCCATCGATTATGTTCAGATGATCGGCCCAATGATCGCGGCGATGCAATTCATGGATCGGCGAATCCGGGAACTCGAGGTAATTGTTGGCGTGTCCCGGTGATCGGGGCGTGATCGGGCGGCGGAAAGCCGATGAACGCCGGGGAGCAAAGCATCCATTGGCGGAAAATTCAGGTCGCCGGCGTTCCGGATTTCCATCCGAATCGCCGGCTGACCCGGCCGCGGCGGCGCGCCGACGCCGCGGAACGTCCCGGACAAATTCGGGGGTGGGAGGCCGGAACGCCGGGGGAGGGAGGGTCAACCGGCCCGCCCCGACCGACGCGGAATGCCCGCGTCCGGGAACGACCGGGAGCCTGATGGACGGTCGCCACTCCGCGCGCAACATGTGCCTGGAGCTTCCGATTCCCCCGAATAGTCCGATTCCGGTGATTCGGGAGCGGGGATGTCCGCGGAGGTCGGCGCGGGAGGTGACGTGGGAATCCCGTAAGGGTATCTCACATGACCCCGCGGGGGACGCCGGCGATCTTCCGTTCCCGATGGGGAATTCCTGAAATGCTGACCGAAATGTGGTGGGATTCCGGAGGAATATGCATCATCCCGAAATCAAGTCGGATATTGTGGAGTAGTCTGAATCGTGGTGTGTTGGTTGGAATGTAAGAGATCTCAACTGGAGCAACGGCGCCGGAATTCCGACCAATGCCTTGTTTTGTTGTCGCTTCCACCACTTCTTCCCACGTGGAATATCATGAAACACCGGTCAAAAATTCCTCACGGGGCCTTCCATGTCAGCTCCATTGGGCGGTGCGAGACGGCTAGGCATCGAGAATTCGCCCGTCCGATGACGCGCGCTCTCGATGACGAATACGCCGCGCACGATGACGAAACCCCGACCGGATGAACGAACACCAAAAAGTCTCCGGCTGGAATGACCACGGGCCGCCACCCCGCGTGAAACAAGGCTGGGCAGGGGGAACAAGTCCGAGCGTCATGGGCATTACCGTTTGACATCGTGAACCGGCACGCTATCATCCACGGGAGTTGTTGAACGCAACATCCGTCGACACGGGAACCAGGCCCACCATGGAGGCAGACATGCCGCTTCTCCGGACAAGCGTGGCGCGCACCCGCCGTCCCGGGGGCGTCTTGGCGGCGGCAATGGCCGCGTTGGCGGGCTGTGGAAGCGGTGACGGTGGGGGCGGCTTACAAACCAGTGGCTCCAGCTCCGCGCAACACCCGACCACGGTGCCGACGGAAGGCAATGATTTAATCTCGGGGGGCGGCGGCGGAACCATTGATGGCATGGACGGGAACGACACCGCGATCCTCCCCGGCATCAGGGCGGAATACCGGATTTGGCTCGAACCCCGGACGACCGGTGCGGCTGTGGTGCATGTGCTTCGGGAATCCGACGACCGCGACGACCCGGTCTGGAGTCAGCTCGTCAACATCGAAAGCCTGCGTTTCGATGATGGTGAGACACTGACGGCCAACTCCATCGTCGGTCGAAGCCTCAATCGGCCTCCGCCAACACTGAACATCCTTGCCCCGTCCATCATGCGATACGAACCGGGAACACCAATTGAATTCGATGCCTCCCATTGGTTCCACTCCCCGGAGGGGGCCGAGATCGAATACGAGGTATCCGGGCTGGGTGGCCTTGTGGTGAACGGAAACATGATTTCGGGAACCGCGCCAATCACGGAAGGGATTAGGGAAATCCAGGTTACCGCGTCCGACACTCCTGATCGGGATTACGACGATGCCGTGGCCTTGATCGACATTCATGTCACCAGAGAAGGGGACGGAACCGGAATGAGTGGCGATGTTGGCGCCAACGCCGACATTTCAGGTGGAAATGGACAAGACGACTCAAACAGTGGAGACGGCGGCGGCATGAACGACGGTGGTGCTGGCGACCCAAGTACCGACGGCAATGGCGGCGTGGACGGCAGTGATGCGGGCGGTCCAAGTGATAACGGCAACGGCGGGGGCATGAACGACGGTGGTGCCGGCGACCCAAGCGATGACGGAAACGGCGGCGGAATGAACGTCGGTGGTCCCGGAGGTCCAAGTGAATATGGAAACGGAGGCGGCATGAGCGACGGTGGTTCCGGCGGTCCTAGTGACGTAGGCAACGACGGCGGCATGAACGACGGTGGTGCCGGCGACCCAGGCGGTGGCGGAAACGGCGGCTCGAACGATTCGGGGGGGACCGAAACGGACAATGAAGACGATGGCGATCCAGGCGCGGGGGAAATCACGAATGAGATTATTTCCGATGCCGTTACAACTGACGGGGACGACTTAATCGAGGGTTTCAGCAATGGGAATGTGGATGGAGGCGGAGGAGTGGACACAGTGATCTACACTGGATCCCGCGCCGACTACTTGGTCTCGCGCGGAACCGATCCGGACGGGAACGAGACAATTCGTGTTCTCAGACATTCTGACAACCCCGCCGAAACGACTCGGAACACTCTTGTCAATGTCGAGAAATTGCGTTTCAGCGATGGCGCGTATTCTATCGTTCTTATCGATGGCGAGGAAAATCATCCCGCATTGTTCACATTTAGAAAAAATATCGATCATAATAGATATTATTCTCATGGAGACGAAATAAATCTGAATATCACGGACTTTTTCGAAGCGCCGGAAGGCGCGGACATTGAATACTCGGTGTGGGGATTGCCGGATTATCTTTTGGCCAACCAAAACGTTATTTCAGGAGCCGCCCCGGCTTCGGGGGAAAGGACCGCGATAATCGCGGTGAGGGCATCCGACGCGGCGAACGGTATCTTTGGAGACCCTGAATTATTGATCACAATACATGTGGGAAATGCGGAGGATGCAAGGGATCCCGGGCATAATCGTGCACCAATATCGCTACGCTCTTCCTTGGCAATGCCCGCATTCGAGGGAGTACGGATCGGACACATAGTGAATATTCACGGGGATGCGAGACCTTTGTACACTCCCGAATTGAGAACCTCTTTCAAAGACCCCGACGGGGACAACATCACGATCGGCGTGAGGTTGTCGGATGGAACCGGCTTGGAATCAATCGGACTCGACATCGACGGAAACCATATGTTGAGCGGAATCATGAATAGCCCGGTCGACGTCCGGGGAACTGTCACCGTGACCGATGGAAGAGGGGGAGAACTGACCAATCCCATCCTTTTCGATGTCAATGAAGGCCCGGGGTCGTCGGGCGCGACACGGGCGACTCTGGATTTCGAGACCGAGTTTGTATTCGATGGGGACGAGCAATTCACCGATCCCGAAGGTAATGACATCATCTATCGCGCCACCGTCCTGCACTCCAATGGAAGCGAAACGACCCTTCCCGAAATCGGATTCGCCTTCAATTCCGAAACCGGGGGAATCAATGGTGGATTCGCCGAAACCGAAGACGTGACCATCCGGGTCACCGCCTTCGACGGATTCGGTAAAACCGGAACGCACGACATTTCCCTCGCCTCGAACAATTCCCACGCCG
>JANQKA010000391.1 GCA_028281405.1 Hasllibacter sp.
TCCGATTTGGAGAAGGTGATCAACGACTGCTTGAACGCCACCGAAGGCGGTTGAATAGGGCTTGGCGGAGTTGGTCGCCGCCCGCGATGTCCCGCGCCGATCGCCCGCCTCGTCGCCATTGGGAATGAAGACGTTTCGATCGAATTCCGCCGCCGATTTGAGCGGGTCGGGCTTTGACGCGGACACATCCCGGGTTGGCCGGTCGGCTACTGTCCTCGAGGATTCGCCGGAGGCGCGAAGTGGCCTCCGGCGCCAGGCTTCGCCGAATCCTTTGCCTTCCTTGTCGATTTGGCGGACCCATAACCGTTGGGAGTCGTGACCGGGACGCGATGGAGCGGATCCGCGCTCCGGCGTGGACAGCGTTCTCCGGGCCGCGTTCGCCCGCCTCGGAATCCCCCGCAGACAATCGGTGAGGGAAGGAAATATCCCGAGGCGACGGATTTTGTGTGTGGGGGGAAGGAGCCGGCAATTCGGCCTTGCCGGGGTGAATCCGCTCCGCTAATTGGCGTGATGGCCATGCGGAGGCGGCCGGGGCCGTCCCGGGCCTTGGCGCGGTGCGCGGCCCAACCGGAATCGGCCGGCGCTGGACCGCGCCGGCAACCATTGCGGACACCTCATGCCCCTTTCTTCGTCTCCGTTCTCCATCGACGCCAAATTCGCCCCCGAGGACGCGGTTCTCGCGGAACTCGTGTCGGGGTCAGGCCTCGTGGAACGGGACCGGCGCGTGATTTCGGAGGACGCGGCGGATCTCGTGCGGCGCATCCGCGGCACGACGCGTCCCACGCTGATGGAGCGTTTCCTGGCGGAATATGGACTGTCGACGCGGGAGGGCGTGGCCCTGATGTGCCTCGCCGAAGCCATGCTCAGGGTGCCCGACTCCGAAACAATCGACGCGCTGATCGAAGACAAGATCGCGCCTTCGGATTGGGGCAGGCATCTCGGCGGGGCGTCGTCGCCATTGATAAACGCCTCGACCTGGGCCCTCATGCTTACGGGAAAGGTGCTGGATGACGATGCTCCAGGCATCGCGGGCGCGGTCCGCGGCGCTGTCCGCCGACTCGGGGAACCGGTGATCCGCGCGGCGGTGGCCGGCGCCATGAGGGAGATGGGGCGGCAGTTCGTTTTGGGAGAGGATATCGCGTCGGCGCTTGGCCGGGCCGCGGCGATGGAGGCGAAAGGATACACCCACAGCTACGACATGCTCGGCGAAGCCGCGGCGACGGCCGCCGACGCCGAGCGCTACGCGGAATCATACTCCCGCGCCATCGGGGAAATCGCGCGGGCCGGAGGTTCTTCCGCGGTCGAAGCCAACCCGGGAATTTCGGTCAAATTCTCCGCGCTTCATCCGCGCTACGAGGCCTCCCAATCCGACCGCGTCGCCAAGGAGCTCGCGCCGCGGGTTTTGGAACTGGCGCGGATGGCCGCCTCGGCGAACATGGGATTCACCGTCGACGCGGAGGAGCAGGACAGGTTGTGCCTGTCCCTCGATGTCATCGAGACGGTCGCCTCCGATCCATCGCTCGCCGGTTGGGACGGGTTCGGCGTGGTCGTGCAGGCCTACGGCAAACGCGCCGGTCCGGTGATCGATTGGCTGCGCGAATTGGCCGTCCGCCTCGACCGCAAATTCATGGTGAGGCTCGTGAAGGGGGCCTACTGGGACACCGAGATCAAGCACGCGCAGGTCGAGGGGCTGCCCGACTTCCCGGTATTCACGGCCAAGGCCGCGACGGATGTGAGCTACATCGCGAATTCGGCGAAACTGTTGGATGGAGGCGACCACTTCCTGCCCCAATTCGCGACCCACAACGCGCACACGGTCGCGGCCATCCTGAACATGGCCCGCGGACGGCCGTTCGAATTCCAGCGGCTTCACGGCATGGGGGAAAGGCTGCACGACATCGTGCTCGAAGAGGGGGGACGGTGCCGGATCTACGCTCCCGTGGGCGCGCACCGCGATCTTCTCGCCTATCTCGTGCGGCGGCTGCTGGAGAACGGAGCGAATTCATCCTTCGTCAACCAGATCGTGAACCCGGCCGTGACGCCGGAGGAAATCGCCGCGGACCCGTTCGATAAGCTTTCCGACGCCGCCCCGCCCGCGGGCCTGGTCCGGCCGGAGGCGATTTTCGGAGCGGAGCGTCCCAATTCGACCGGCCACGACCTCGCCGACCGGGAGACCCTCGGGAGTTTCGAAGCCCGGGAGGACTCCGAAATCCCGGACGCGGAACCGCTGACGGTTTCGGCTCCCACCGGAACCCCGCGCGCGATCATGGACCCCGCCGCCGGACGTCCAGTGGCGACGGTCGTCGAGGCCGACGCGGAGTGCGTTTCCAGGGCCGTCTCCGAAGCCGCGGTTTGGGACGCTCCGGCCTCCGTCCGGGCCGGCGTGCTGCGCCGGGCCGCCGGGCTTTACGGGGAGGCCGCCGACCGTCTCATCGCCGCGCTGCGCCTGGAGGCGGGCAAAACGCTCTCCGACGCGGTTGGCGAGTTGCGCGAGGCGGTGGATTTCCTCCGCTACTACGCGGCGGCGGCGGAAGCGTCCGACCCCGCGCCGCGCGGAGTGTTCGCGGCGATCTCGCCTTGGAATTTCCCCTTGGCCATCTTCACCGGTCAGGTCGCGGCCGCCTTGGCGGCGGGAAACGCAGTGATCGCCAAGCCCGCGGAACAGACCCCGCTCGTCGCCGCCATGGCCGTCCGGCTTCTGCGCGGAGCGGGGGTGCCCGCCGCCGCGCTTCAACTGTTGCCGGGCGGCGGCCCGGAGGTCGGGGCGGCCCTGGTTTCGGACGCGCGCGTGGACGGCGTCGCGTTCACCGGGTCGACCGCGACCGCCCTGGCCATCCGCCGGGCGATGGCCGAACATCTCGACCCCGGCGCGCCGCTGATCGCCGAAACCGGCGGAATAAACGCGATGATCGTGGATTCCACAGCGCTTCCGGAACGGGCGGTCCGGGATATCGTCGTGTCCGCCTTTCAATCGGCGGGGCAGAGGTGCTCCGCCCTCCGCTGCCTTTATGTTCAGCGGGATGTGGCCGAGCCATTGATCGAAATGATCAAGGGAGCGATGGATCAGCTGAGGATCGGAGATCCGCTCCACTGTTCCACGGACGTAGGTCCCCTGATCGACGCCTCCGCGAGGGAGGCCGTGAACGCTTATGTCGACGGGGCCGCCGCCGCGGGGCGCGTCCTCCATCGGCTCGAGGTTCCGAAGGGGGGATGCTTCGCCGCGCCGGCCTTGGTGGAGGTGCCCGGCATCGGCACGCTCGACCGGGAGGTGTTCGGCCCCGTGCTTCATGTCGCGACGTTCGAAGCGGATGAAATCGGCGATGTGGTCGAAGCGATCAATGGAACGGGACACGGACTGACCCTCGGCCTGCACACCCGCATCGATGGGCGGGTTCAGGAGGTGATCGACGCGGCGCGGGTGGGCAATCTCTACGTCAACCGCAATCAAATCGGCGCGGTGGTCGGAAGCCAGCCCTTCGGCGGGGAGGGCTTGTCGGGCACCGGTCCGAAGGCGGGCGGGCCGTTTTATCTGACCCGGTTCGCCGCGCCGCGGCCCGCGGGGGCCGCGGGGACGCCCGAAGGGAAGGCCGACGAATCCGAAGTGCGGCGCCTGTTGGAATCCGCGGCCGGCGGCCGGTCGACGGAAGCCACGCTTCCCGGGCCGACGGGCGAGTCGAATTTCCTCAGGAGCCTGCCGCGCCGGCCCGCGCTGTGTCTCGGTCCGGGCGCGGACGCGGCGCGGGCCCAGGCGGCCCAAATCGAAAAATTGGGAGGGGTCGCCGTGGCGGTCGCGGGAGCGCTGCCGCCCGACGCGCTCGCCCGGTTGGACGGCATGTCCTGCGTGCTCTGGTGGGGCGGGGACGGTCGGGATTACGCCCGGGCCCTTTCGAAGCGGGACGGCCCCATCGTGCCGCTGGTCACCGCCGCTCCCGACGGCGGGCACGCGCTCGTCGAGCGCCACGTCTGCATCGACACGACGGCCGCGGGGGGCAACGCAGCCCTTCTGGCCGGATGATGGCCACGTAGGTCGGGAAGCGGCGGCGATCCGCCGGAGCGCTTCGCGGCGCGGCCTCCACCGTTCAGCGCGGGCCCCGGCCTTCCGCATTGGCGGGATGGTTCCGCACCGCTTCGACGGCGCGCGCCACGGCGGCGCGCATCGTTTCCAAGTCCCGGTCGGTCAGGGCGAGCGACGGATAGATCTTGCCCGGCGACTTGAATATCCCGCTCCCGCGCAGCGCCGCGTTCCAAACCGCGTTGATCTTCGGGTCGTCGTGCTTGGCGCTCCGGTAGTCGACCGGGTCGCGCTCGGTGAACAGGATATCGAACAGGGTGTCGTCCCCCACGACGCGGTGCGCGATGCCGGCGGCGGTCAGCGCCTCGGTTTGGATTCGCCGCAATTCGCCCCCGAGGGCCTTCAGCCGGTCGTAGGCTCCGTCGCGGCGCAGCACCTCCATGGTCTTCCGCCCGGCCACCGCCGCGACCGGATTTCCCGACAGCGTGCCGAGCTGCATCAGCCATCCCTCCCGGCCCGCGGCTTCGAGGTCGAAATGCGCCATGATCTCCCGCCCCGCTCCGACCGCCGCCAGCGGAAAGCCGCCGCCGACGATCTTGCCCAAAGCGCAAATGTCCGGAATCACCCCGTAACGCTCCTGCGCGCCGCCGTATTCGAGACGGAAGCCGGTGACGATCTCGTCGAATATCAGAAGAACGCCGTGGCGGTCGCAAAGGTCGCGCAACCCGGCGAGAAAACCCTCCCGCGGCGGTATGATCCGCTGAAGCGGTTCCACGATCACCGCCGCGACATCGTCGTGCTCGGCGAGAAGGGAAGCCGCGGCGTCGAGATCGTTGAACGGGGCGATCAGCACCGAGTCCTCCACGGCCCGGGGAATCCCCGCGCTGTCGGGAACCGCGCGTGGGAAGTTCACCTCCCTTTCCGGCGCGAGGCTCATCTGGGCCTCGGCGCTCATGCCGTGATAGCCGCCCTCGAATTTGATCACGCGCTCTCGGCCCGTGTGGGCCCTGGCGAGGCGGATCGCGTACATGTCGGCCTCGCCGCCGGAGGCGACGAAGCGGACCTGTTCGACGCAGGGAACGGCGGCGCGGATGTCCTCCGCCAATTCCACGCCGTGGGCGTTGTTGGCGAAGAAGGTCATGCCCTTCGGCAATTGCTCCAGCACCGCCTCGACGACTTCCGGATGCCCGTGGCCGAGCAGCATCGGACCCGATCCGATCAGAAGATCGACGTATTCGTTCCCGTCCTCGTCCCAGACGCGGCTTCCCTCGCCGCGGGCGATGAATATCCCGGGGTCGAAATTGCCGAATCCTCCGGCGGGAAGGACGTCGCGGGCGCGGGCGGTCCATTCGGATTGGCCGCGGACGGGGGGAGGCGCGGCGGGTTCGAAGGCTGTCATGCGGAACTCCGTCAGTCGAGGATCAGGTCGGGCGCGCCCAGAAGTCCCGCGTCCGGCGTGACGCCGAGGCCGGCGCCCTCCGGCGGCGCGATTCTCCCGTTCGATCGGACCGGTCCGTCGGGCGCGATCCTGGGGGACACGTAGCCGGACAGGTCGCAGGTGTTCAGAAGCCTTCCCGGAGGCGTCGCCGCGGCGAGATGGAGGGCGGCGGCGGTGGCGATGTCCGATCCCCACGTGTCCTCGACGCACATTTTCGCGCCAAGGTGCAGGCACAGGTCCCGCGCCGCCCGCGTTGCCGCGAGGCCGCCGAATTTCGAAAGCTTCAGCGCGACCGCGTCCATGCATCCGCGGTCGTGGCCCTCGAGAAGCGTCGCGGTGTCGTGGGCGCATTCGTCGAGTTTCATCGGCAACCCGGTCGCGGCGCGCACCCGGGCGCAATCGGCGATCGTCGGGCAGGGCTGCTCGAGCATCACGTCCAAATCCGCGGCCGCGCGGCCGACCCGGGTCGCCTCGAGCGAGGACGCGCCGCAATTCCAGTCCCCGTAGACGAGGATTCCCGGTCCCGCCGCCTCGCGCACCCTGGCCAGCCGTTCCACGTCCGCGCGCCAATCGCCGCACGCGCCGAGTTTGACCTGGATCTGCGTCATGCCACGGCCGACCGCGTCGCGGGCGACGCGCGCCATTTCCTCCGGGGCGACGCAGGTGATGGAGTGGTACAGAGGCATCGTTTCCGACCGCCGGCCGCCCAGAAGCGCGTTAAGGGGCAAACCGGCGGCGCGGCCCGTGATGTCCCACAGCGCGATGTCGAGGGCGGATTTGGCGTAGGGATGGCCGATCAGCCAAGCCTCGGCCCGCGCCATGACCGCGCCGACGCCCACCGGGTCGGCGCCGATCAGGACCGGCGCGAGTTCCCCCAGCGCGGGCGCCACGCCACGCGCGTAGGCGGGCAGGTAGTGCGGTATGGGGCATACCTCTCCCCATCCGGTGATCCCGGCGTCGGTGTCGACCGCGATCACCGCGGTCTCGACCGTGTCGCAGGTCTTGCCTTCGGCCATGTGGTATGGCGTGTGGCTGGTCAGCGGCACATGCCACAGGGAGAGGCGGGTGATCCGCGTCCCGCCGCCGCGGCGGTGGACCGCCGGTGTTTGATCAGAGTTCATATCGGGCAACCGGCGCGCCGAGCGCGTCCTCGTCTGGGTGAACGCCGAGACCCGGTTCCCCGGGAAGGCGCAGGTGGCCGTCGGCGTTGCGCGGGCCGCGCCCGCCGGCGATGTCGATGGAAATCATGTCCTGGCAGGCCCAGACCGCGCGGCAGTTGTGGTCCGGAATGGTGGCCGCCAGGTGCAGGGCCTCGGTGTCGGCGAGCACCGAACCGCCCGTCGCCATGACGAACATGTCGATTCCGTGGGCCAGCGCGATGTCGCGCATCCGGGCCGCCTTGGTCAGGCCGCCGACCCGGTTGAGCTTGATGCCGAATATCTCCGCCAGCCCCTCGCGCGCGATCCGCGCCGCGTCCCGGAGCGTGACGAGGCTCTCGTCGACGCTGATCGGGGCGGAGTGCCCGCGTCGAACCGCGGCGATGTCGTCCAGGGTTTCCCCGGGCTGTTCGAAGGTCGCGCCGAGATCGGCGGTCGCGGACATGACGCGGAGGGCCTGCCGCCGCGTCCAGCCCCTGTTGACGTCGTAGAGGACGATCTCGCCGGGAAGCCGGATGCTCTCGACGTCGCGGATCCGGGCGATGTCGCGCTCCGCGTCGCCTCCGATCTTGATGGAATGGGCGACGTAGCCCCTGGCGCGGAAGTCCTCGATGATCCCGCGGGTCTCTTCGGCGGTGCGGGCTCCGACCGACGAGGCGATCGGGCGGGGGGTCCGGCTGCCGCCGCCCATGAGGTCCGCGATTGGCATCCCGGCGGCCTGTCCGGCGATATCCCAGCAGGCCATGTCGATGGGGGATTTGGCGTAGAGATGGCCGGGCAGGGCGAGGTCCATGGCGCGTTCCACATCCAGAACCCGCCGCGGATCGAGTCCGAGGACGAACCGCGCCATGGTCTCGATGCCGGCGCGTATTCCCGGGCCGTGCGCCGGGACGTAGGTGTGGCCCCACGGCGTGCCCTCGCCCCAGCCGGTCAGCCCCGCGTCGGTTCGGATCTTCACGAAAGTCGCGTCCAGCGTCTCGAATTTCAGCCGTCCGCCGGAGAGCCAGTATGGGCGCTCCAGCGGCAGGTCGACCCGGTGAACCGTGATATCGACGATCTTCATGCCGACCGGCCCTCCACGCACGGCGCGGACCCGGCATTGCGGCCTTTCCGGCGGGATTCCTCCGGAGCGGAGCCGCGCGGCGGCCCGTCGGCGAGGAAGGCCGGGACCGCGCGATGCGCGGTTGGACTGGTCATCGCGTCCCCCCTTTCCCCGGCTCCACCACGATGTTGCCGGTGTGCCGCTTTTCGATGAAGGCGGTCTGCGCCTCGCGCAATTCCGCCAGGGGGTAGGCGGCGGCGAGCATCGGCCTCACCTCGCCCGCCTCGATGTGGGAGACGAGGTTCCGCGCCGTCCCGGGCGGCGTGACGGTGGAGCCGTGGAAGGTCAGGTCGCGCAGGTAGAGGGTGCGGAGGTCGAGCTCCACCATCGGCCCGGCGATCGCGCCCGACGTCACGTAGCGGCCGCCGCGCTCAAGAACGTCGATCAATTCGGGCCAGAGGCGGCCGCCGACCACGTCGGCGACGACGGTCACCGCCCGCCCGCCGAGCGCGCTCCGCAAATCCGCGGGATCCCTGGGTAGGATCAGATCGGGATTGAAGGGCTTCAATTGGACGTGCTTGGATTCGGACGCCATGGCGATCACCGACGCCCCGCGGCGTTTGGCCAATTGCAGCAGCGCCCCGCCAACGCCGCCCGAGGCCCCGGGCACGAGAACGGTGTCCGCGTCCGTCACGGCGGCGCGGTCGAGCATGCCTTCGGCGGTGACGTACGAGCATGAGAATGTCGCGAGCTCGGCGTCGCTCAGGCCGCTGCGGACCGCGAGGGCGTTTTCCGAGGGCAGCGTCGCGTATTCCGCGAAGCCGCCGTCGCGCTCCGATCCGAAATATCCCGCCTTCGCCTTGTTCCCGGGGTCGGTCGGATCCCGGAGCCAATTGTCGGTGATGACCCGCTCGCCGATCCGGGCGGCGTCCACGCCGTCCCCCGCCGCGACGATCTCGCCGCAGACGTCGGCGCCCTGGATCCGCGGAAACCGGATCGGGGCGCCGCCCCAGCTCGGATCCTCGGCGTCCGGTTCGCCCGGGGAGCCGGTGGCTCCCTTGACCGCCTTGGAATACCAACCCGTCCGGGTGTTTACGTCGGTGTTGTTGAGGCCGCAGGCGCCGACCTTGACGAGAACCTCGCCCGGCCCCGGTTCGGGCCGCGGCCAGTCCTCGCGCCAGACCATTTGGTCCATGCCGCCGTGGCCCATTGTGACCATGGCTTTCATCGTGTCGGGAAGGGACATGCGTGGCCTTTCGGTTGGAACGCTGGAAGGGCGGGCGGCGCCGGCTACCCCCGGGGACGGGAGTTCGAGGGATCGTGGACGGGTTCGGAGATGACTTCGGCCCGGCGAGGACGGCCATGAATCAGGACTTCGAGCGGCGCGCCCGGTTCCGCCGCGTCCGGAACGGTGTAGGCGAAGGCGAGGACGCGGTCCACGGTCGGGGAATACGCCACCGACGAGGTCGCTCCCACGACGTCCCCGCCGCGCAGGACCGCCTCGCCGCCGTGGCCGTCGATTTCCCCGTCCGGCTCTATCGAAAGGAGGACGCATGCCCAGCGCGGGGCCGGGCCGAGGCTCTCCTCCTTGCCGAGGAAATCCTTGTCACGGTCCACGAAACGGGTCACGCCCGCCTCGCGGAGCGTGACTTCGTTGGTCAACTCGCCGGCCCCCTTGAATCCTTTCTCCATCCGCATGACGTTCATCGCGAACGACCCGTAGTCTGCGATTCCGTGCGGTTCTCCCGCCTTCCAAAGCGCGCCGTGGACGGCGGACAGGGACGCGTTCGGCATGTGAAGCTCCCAGCCGAGCTCGCCCGCGTAGGACATGCGGAACGCCCAAAGGGCGTGCCCGGCGACCTCGATCCACCGGGTGGACATCCAGGGGAACGACGCGTTGTCGAGCCCCTCCGGGGTCGCCGCCGCGAGCGTCTCCCTGGAACGCGGGCCGTTGAGGGACAGCGCGGACCACTCGTCGGAGAGCGACGAGACGCGCGCGTCCTCCCCGTCGAGGTTGTGGGCGAGATGGTCCAACAGGCGGCGCTCGAAGAAGGCGGCGCAGACGAGATAGAATCGGTCCCGGCCGGCGCCCCCCTCCGGGGAATCGCCGGGTCCGAGGTTGGCCACCGTCGCCTCGACCTCGATCCGGCCGCGCCGATTGAGGAAGTGCCCAAGCGCGACGCGGCCCGGCCTGGGAAGGCGGTTGGCGATCAGGCGGTCGAGGAACGCGGCCGCGCCGGGCCCCTCGACCATGATCTTGGCGAAGGCGGTTACGTCCATGACGCCGACCCGTTCGCGGACCGCGCGCACCTCGTCCGCGACCAACCCGTCCACCGGAGTCCGGCGGAATCCGTAGTGGTCGCGCCGCTCCACTCCGCCCTTCGCGAAAAACCGCGGGCGCTCGAAGCCGTAAACCTCCTCGTGCACCGCTCCCCGGTCCTTCAGGATGTCGTGCAGCGCGGAAGGCTTCACCGGCCGTCCCTCCGTCCGGTTGTAATGCGGAAACGGGATTTCGTGCCTGAGGCGGTAGTCCTCCTTGGCCTTCGTCACCCTCCAGTCCCCTTCGGCGTGGGGGCCGAACCGCCGGGGGTCGAATTCGCGCATGGAGATGTCGGCGGCGCCGTGGACCATCCAGCGCGCCAGTTCGCGGGTCAGGCCGGGGCCCCAGCCGATGCCGATCTGCGTGCCGCAGCAGCACCAATAATTCCTCGGTCCCGGCGCGGGGCCGAGCAGGGGATTTCCGTCCGGAGGGTGCGAAATCGCGCCGTGGACCGCCCGCGCGATTCCGATGTCGGCGAAGATCGGCATGCGGTTGAGGCTCTCCTCCAGCCACGGCATCACCCGGTCGTAGTCCGGGTCGAACAACTCGTTCTCGGACTCCCAGGGGCAGTGGTCCTCCCAGACGGTGTTCGGGTTCTCCTTTTCGTAGATGCCGATCAGCCCGCGCTTCTGCTCCATGCGGATGTAGCCGGAGACCTTCCGGTCGTCGCGGATCACCGGAAGCTCGCTCTCGAGATCCTGGAATTGCGGGACGGGTTCGGTCACGAAGTAGTGGTGTGTCATCGAGGTGGCCGGAAGCCGCAGCCCCGTCCACTCGCCGATCTGCCGGGCGTGGGCGCCGCCGGCGTTCACGACATGCTCGCAACGGATTTGGCCGCGCCCGGTTTCGACGATCCATTCTCCACTTGGCGCCCGCTCGATGTTGGTCGCCCGGCAGCGGCGGACGATCCGGGCGCCGAGCGACCGGGCGCCCGCCGCCATGGCCATGGTGACGTTCGTGGGGTCGACATGGCCGTCGTCGGGCGTGTGCAGGGCGCCGAGGACGCCGTCGAGGTTGTAGAATGGATGCAGTTCCGCGATTCGCTCCGGCCCGACCAGTTCCATGCGGAAGCCGAGGGCGCGGCCGACCGAGGTCGTGTGCCGCAACCAGTCCATCTCGTGCTCGGTGTAAGCAAGGCGGAGCGATCCGCATCCATGCCAAGTCACCGCTTGGCCCGTCTCCGCCTCGAGGCTCCCCGAGTATAGGCCGATGTTGTAGTCCACGCACCTTCCCAACCCGAAGCTGGAGGTCGACTGTGTGATCTGTCCGGCGGCGTGCCAGGTCGAGCCGCTGGTCAGTTCCGCCTTCTCCAGGAGCACGGTGTCTTTCCAGCCCTCCTTGGCGAGGTGGTAGGCGAGCCCCACGCCCATGATGCCGCCGCCGACGACGACCACGCGCGCTTGGCTGGG
>JANQKA010000395.1 GCA_028281405.1 Hasllibacter sp.
CGGGGAAACGGCGACCTCGACGGGCGCGACGGTCATTCGGCGATGGATCCCCCGGTGTTTGGTGGAGGGCTGTCCGGAATCGAAGTGGGCGCGGGTCGCCGATCCGCGACTTGGAGCCGGGCGGAATTCGCGCGGGGAACGGCGACCTCGACGGGCGCGACGGTCATTCGGCGATGGACCCCCCGGTGTTTGGTGGAGGGCTGTCCGGAATCGAAGCGGGCGTGGGTCGCCGATCCGCGACTTGGGGCCGGGCGGAATTCGCGCGGGGAACGGCGGCCGCGATCGAGAGCGACGGTCATTCGGCGATGGATCCCCCGGTGTTTGGTGGAGGGATGGCCGGAATCGGAGCGGGCGTGGGGCGCCGATTCGCGACTTGGAGCCGGGCGGATTTCGCGCGGGGAAACGGCGACCGCGGTCGGTCGCGACGGTCATTCGGCGATATATTCCCCGGTGTTTGGTGGAGGGCTGTTCGAAATCGGAGCGGGCGTGGGTCGCCGATCCGCGACTTGGAGCCGGGCGGAATTCGCGCGGGGAACGGGGACCGCGATCGGGAGCGACGGTCATTCGGCGATGGATCCCCCGGTGTTTGGTGGAGGGATGGCCGGAATCGGAGCGGGCGTGGGTCGCCGATTCGCGACTTGGGGCCGGGCGGATTTCGCGCGGGGAAACGGCGACCGAGGTCGGGCGCGACGGTCATTCGGCGATGGATCCCCCGGTGTTTGGTGGAGGGCTGTTCGGAATCGGGGCGGGCGTGGGTCGCCAATCCGCGACTTGGGGCCGGGCGGAATTCGCGCGGGGAAACGGCGACCGCGGCCGGGCGCGACGGTCATTCGGCGATATATCCCCGGTGTTTGGTGGAGGGCTGGCCGGAATCGGAGCGGGCGTGGGTCGCCGATTCGCGACTTGGAGCCGGGAAGCGGGCGTCACGGCGCTAAGGGAGGCGGCGCGGCGCTGGCCCGGGCGGCCGGGATTTCGCGAACGATCCGGGAATCGCGTCCCGTTCCCCGCGCGTCGTTCAATATCGCGTCCCGCTCCCGGCGCGACGGTGAAAATCGCGTCCCGCGCCGCGGAACGGGGACGCGACCCATTGGACCCCTCCCATACTTCCCGGGGTCATGGACCGCCACTTCATGGCGTCCGCTCCCGTTCGGGAGGCGTCTGCGGGTGCGTGAATCCGCCTCGCCCGGCCGCGTTCGCAGTCCCGGCCCTCCGTTCCGCCGCGTCGGAAACGGCGAAGACGGTTTGCGGAACACGCGCGTCTTCCGCGGGGTCCGGCGGAGGTCTTCAAGCCACTGGCGGGCGGTCAATCCGTGCGATACCCATGCGACGAATGTTGACCGTGACCGATCTGACCTGCGCCCGTGGTGGGACTCCCGTCCTGTCTGGCGTGAATTTCACGGTCGAAGCAGGCGCGGCCCTCGTGCTTCGCGGACCCAATGGCGTGGGCAAAACAACGCTTCTGCGCACCGTCGCGGGATTGCAGCCCGCGCTCCGCGGACGGATCGAGGGCGCGGAGGACGCCATCGCGTACGCGGCCCATTCCGATGGGCACAAGGCGCAGTTGACCGTCGCCGAAAATCTCGACTTCTGGCGCGGCGTGTACGGAGGACCCGATGTCGGCGCCGCGTTGGAGGCGTTCGGCCTTTCCAGCCTTTTGGACCGCCGCGCGGGAAAGCTGTCGTTCGGTCAGAGACGGCGCCTGAGCCTCGCGCGCCTGATGGTGACCGGACGTCCGGTTTGGATTCTCGACGAGCCGACCTCGAACCTCGACGCGGCTTCCATTGGACTTTTCGCCGCGGCGGCGCGCCGGCATCTCGCGGCCGGGGGGGCGGCCTTGATCGCCACCCACACGGACTTGGGTATCGAGGCCCGTGAATTGGATCTCACGCCACACCGCGCGGCCGCGGACGCGGTCGAAGCCGTTGATCCATTCGCCTGCGACCGTCGCTGACGGTTTGGCCATGCGGTGTGCGTCGCGGGACATGTCTTTCCCGGTGACCGCGGAACGGGAATGGTGAAGAGATGATCTCGCCGGGGTGGTCGGTGCCGTGAGCGTCACGGACGGGCCGATGATTTCCGCGGGGTTGGCGGAAGCGGTGGTGGTTTGCCTTCGGGATGAAGGGACCGCCGAACCGCGCGGCCGCGGCTGCGGTCGAAGCCGATGATCCATTCGCCGGGGTCCGCCGCTGACGGCTTGGCCATGCCGCGCGCGTCGCGACTGTCGGCGCGGGCATGTCTTTCCCGGCGCGGCGGAACGGGAATGGTGGAGAAATGATGTCGCCGGGGCGGATAGTGCCGTGTTCGCCACGGACGGGTCGGTGATGCCCCCGGGGTTGGTGGAAACGGTGGTGGTTTGCCTTTGGGATGAAGGGGGACCGCCGAACCGCGCGGCCGCGGACGCGGTCGAAGCCGATGATCCATTCACCGGGGTCCGCCGCCGACGGCTTGGCAGTGCCGTGCGCGTCGCGACGGTCGGCGCGGGCCGTGTCTTTCCCGGCGCGGCGGAACGGGAATGGTGGAGAAATGATGTCGCCGGGGCGGATAGTGCCGTGTGCGCCACGGACGGGTCGGTGATGCCTCCGGGGTTGGTGGAAACGGTGGTGGTTTGCCTTCGGGATGAAGGGGGACCGCCGATATCCGTGTGAATGAGCCGTGATCGCGGTGGGGAGAATGATCCTGAATTTGGGATCTCCTCAGGCGCGGTCGGGATCGATCGCCAAGGTGAGAGGGCCCGTTCGTCTTGTGGTATTTCGGGGGAGGATACTCCTTGTTCCCCGCGTCCGGCGGCGTCCGGAAAGTGATTTCGACCACACGGCGGGAGGTCCGGCTCGCGTCCGCGCTCGGAGAGCGTGGTCCGTCCCCATGAGCCACGCCGCGGCGCGGGCGGTCCGGCGCGCGTCCGCGTACGGAGAGCGTGTCCCCGGGCGGGATATTCGACGGGGGTCGGCGTTGGAGGCGGCGGCTCGGGTGCGCGGAATGAGATTTCACCCGCATCGTCGTGGACGTGGAGGCGCGAAAGTCGGGTAGGTCAGTCGACGTGCTGCGGAGTGGTGGCGAATTCCGACTTGCAATCCGGCGCAATGCCCTTATGCCCCCTTGGGGCGAACCGTCGCGGACAAGCCGGGTGACCGGAGGACCGACAAATCATCCGTCCGGAGCGATGCCCGAGAAAACGGCTCCTCCTGGAGCGCGGACATTCGGCGGGTCTGGTTGGTGTGGACGGCGTTCGCCGCGGAAATTTTTTGAGGAGGGTGAACTGTGGCTGGAAGGAAGAAAAGCAAGGCGGGCGACCGGTTCCGTGTCAGAAACCTTGGTGTGGTGTCGGACGCTAAATTGCGTCTGACCGACCTCACTGTCCTCGTTGGACCGCAGGCGGGCGGAAAGAGCGTCTTCCTGCAGACGCTGAAGTTGGCCGCGGACCGCGACCAGATCGTCGGGTTCTTCAAACGGCAAAACGCCGCTTTCAACGGCGATCCCAAAAGTTTCCTCGACGGGTACTATGGCCGCGGGATGGCGGGGATGCTGGAGGGCGGACCGACCATCTCGTGGAAGAAGGGCGAGTGGCGCGGGTTGGAAGACCTTGCAAAGAGCGGGGCTCCGAAGTCAAGCCCGAAAGAACGCCTATTCTACATTCCGGCGCAACGTGTCAACAGTTTGAGTTCCGGCGCTTCCCGCACGTTCGAAACCTTCAATTTCGGAGATCCATACGTTTTGCGCTACTTCGCCCATCAGCTTCACGTTCTTTTGCAGAACGATTTCGGCACGACCCCGCGGGTGTTTCCTTCGGACGACCACATGAATGATACGCTGAGGGGGCCGATCACCGAGCACATTTTCGGGGGTGCCCGCCTGTTTTACGAGCCCAGTGACTTCACGATGAGGCTGACCCTGAGGGCCGACGGATTGTCCGAAGCGCTTCCATTCAATGCCTGGTCCACGGGTCAAAGGGAGTTCGCGCCACTTCTGTTGGGGTTGTACTGGCTTTGCCCACCCGGCGACCGGGCGAGGCGCGGAAGCATCGAGCGGGTCGTGATCGAGGAGCCTGAATTGGGATTGCATCCGCGCGCGGTTTCGGCGTTTTTGCTGACGGTCCTCGATTTGATGGAGCGTGGATACAAGGTGATAATTTCCACACACTCCGTCGCGGTGATGGATTTCGTGTGGGCTCTGGGAAGCATACAAGAATGCGGAGGCACGGAAGCCGATGTTCGAGGCATATTCAAGCTTCCATCCAATGAGGCGGCCTCGGGAATCGCGCGAAGCGCGCTCTCCAAGAAATGTTCGGTTTACTTTTTCGATCGGAACAAACCTGTTCAGGACATTTCGTCGTTGGATCCCGGATCCGAGGATGAAGCGGTTTCCTTGTGGGGGGATTTGAACGGTTTCGCGCGCCTCTCGACTTCGGCGGTCGTGGACGTTGTCTCCCGGGAGGAGCGGAGGCGGGATGCTTCCGCATGAATCGCGTTGGGAGAGGTTGGATGAAGGGTGTGACTTTTCGCGACGCGGCAAAAGAGGCCGGCCTGAAATCGCATGCCGGTAAAAAGGCGATCAAACCCGAGTATGGAAAGCGGTTACCGGATGAAAAAGGAATCAGGTTCAAGGGAAGCGTCGATCTTGACGAGCAATTCAAGGAGTTCGAGCCGAATTCAAACCGTTGGGATTATGGAGTCGGATTGAACGATGGTAAAGAATTCGCCGTGTGGATTGAAATGCACCCCGCAAGCAGCCTTGAAGATGTCAAACTGGTGTTGAAAAAATTGAAATGGCTCCAATCGAAGCTCAATTCCCCCGGATTCGAGCGCCTTTTGGAATTGACGGACGCCGCGGAGAAAAAAGGTGTAAGGGCGTATCATTGGATATACAAGGGACGCGCGAAATTCAGGGTGGGAGGCCAGGAAGAGGTTCTGCTGGCCAAAGTCGGCATGAATTTACCCGGGCGGGGATTGAGGGTTCGCCGGTAGTCGCGCCGCCCGCGGGAAGCGGATTACGCGCCCGACCGACGCGGAATGTGTCGCGGTTCGAAATTCCTCCCGGATGGGTCTCCGCCCGTTGGGTCCGCGGTTGACCGGGCGTGACCTTCCGGTGGTGGCGGGGTGCTTTCCACGCTTGGTGGCCTGAATGTCGAGGGAGGGAGATTGACTTCCGAGGATCCCGGGGAAGTGCGGACACGCCCGGCGGGCGAACCGGAGGCGCGATGCGCCCTTCACCACTCGAATCATTCGTGGGGATGCTGGCAGCCTGGAAATAAATGTCCACAGGACGGCCCCAATTCCGCACGATGGACGCGGCTCTTCCGGGGTGCGATGGCGGGGCGGCGGAGCCTTCGGTTGGGTGGCTCCGTCCGCGCGGGGCGGGGCGGTAGTTTCCGGCGTCCAGGCAATGCGGTCCGAACCGCCCGTCCCTCGAGCGTCAGGGGCGCGGCGCGCCAAACTGTCTTTTCCGGACGATCGCCGGAGAGCCGTCGCCCCTCCCGGCCCGGACGCCCGGGAGGGGAGGTGCGCACCCTTCTCGGATGGATGCGCTCGCGATTGTGGAGGCGATGCCGGACTTGATCGGCGAGTTGTACGATCCTGCGGTCGATCATCATCTTGCCGAATCGGAATGCGTTTCCAACAAGAGGGTGCCGTGCGGTCGCCGCTATGCTTCGGATGCGGCACCCCGGTGGTGGTTGGCCTTGACCATCCGGGCCGTCGCGCATATATGAGGATGAAATTCGGTTTGGAAAGGAACTCGCCGTGCCGGAAGACTCTCGACACAATGCCCGCCGCGATTCTTGCGGTTGGAGAAGAGGGAACTTGTGTTGACCTTGGTGGTCATCGCGTTGATCGCGGGGTTCATCTTGGGCGTCGTTGGGGCGCCCGCCGTCTTGGCCGTGAATTTGGTGAGTAAAGTTGCGCGGTTAAGCGCGAAGGTCGACAGCAGTCAGGAAATCCTGCTCGATCATCTCGACGCAACAAGGACGCAATCAAGGATCTCAAGGACGATATCGTGGATATCAAGATCGAGATCAAGGACGTTGGAAGGGACGTAAACGGAGTCAAGGAGTTTTTGGGCGGACGGATTGACGAACCGGCCCGGAAAATCGACGACAACGCCAAAAAGAATGCCGGACGCTTCGCGGAAATCGAGAGGAGGCTGGAGGAACGCAATCGGCGATTGGATGTTCTCGATGAGGCCGTTCAGAATCTCGCGGAAAAGCCCTCTCCGGGGGAAATGCCGGCGGTGGCGTTGAGCCGCACCAGACTGCGCATTCAGACGCCTCACGGGATCGACGCCGGCTTCAACCGGTCAATCCGGCTGATTTTCGATGAAATCGCCCGGATGTCGAATGGCGGGATATCCATCGAACCGGCGGTTCAGTCATCGGCGGAGGGGGCGGTTGAAAATCCCGCGGCGGGCATGTTCGACTGCGACATGACCGGCGGCGCCCATCAGTTCGGCGGCGATCCGGCGATTCGAACCGTCGGAGATATCATGAACGGCCATCAAACGCCCCACCGGTGGATGTCGTGGCTCCATCTCGACGGTGGACTTGAAAATTTGCGGGGGGCGTATGCCGAGCGCGGCATGCATCTCGTCGGACTGTGGGGTCAGATACGGCTGGCTCCGCCGCGGACGGGCCCTGTCAAATCCACATCGGGTCACGGGGATTCGAGCTCCGGTGCCAAGCCGGGCGGTGGAAGCGGGATCTCCGAACGAACCGTCGCCGAAGAGACGTCCGGCCTCCGCTCCCACCACGTTCGAGCCGATTTTCCCGACTTTCACTCAATGGCTTCCGACCATCTGGTCTGCGACAATGCCGTGTGGGACGCCATGCCGGAGCATCACCGCGCGATCCTGTCGACCGCCATGAAGGCGCCTTCGTTTCATACCGCCTTGGCGGTGGAGAGAAAGAACGCGGAGGCCGCCGCTTGGCTGCGCGTGCGGGGAGTCGACTCGGGATGGTTTCACTGCGGGCAGTGGGATTTCGAGGCATCCTCGACGAATTGGAACGAATTCGCGGTCAATCCCGAGGCCCGGGCGGTCATCGCCGACCATGTGGGATACCTCGCGCTGCTCGGCTTGGCCTCCCGATAATCCCTCGCGCAGAATGAATCGGCAATGGGTCGGTTCGTCCCCCTCGAGGTCGTGAATGTGAGAGCCTCCCATCAAAGCGGAGGGCTTCGAAGGTTTGTCCTCCGCGTGGTCGTGGACGATCGGTCGGAGGATTGCTTTTCCCGGGGCGGGTGCGATCCGGTCGTTGTCGGATTGGCTTTCCGGCGGGCGCCCGAATCGGAGGCTGTTCGATGCGGATTGCCGTTTCGACTGTTGTCGGAGCCACCGAAATCCCGACTTGGCATTCACATGGCCGTTCCAATCGCGCGGTCGGAGCCGAGTCGAACCGCCCTCTGCGCCGGCGCAAGCCGGCCGCCCGTCCGGCTGTGGCGCGGGATGGGAACGCGGTCGGGCGGGTCCGACGTGGACGCTTCCCACGCGCCGCGGAGAAAATGAGGTGGGCATCCGGATGAATCCCGGTCCCACTTGGACTCCGGAAATTCAAGACTTGAAAGGGATTGTCCCCGATCAGGACGTTCGAATCTCCCGTAACCGCTCCGCCACGTCCGGATGGGTGAGGACAGCGCGCGGAACGGTGACTGCGATTGGTGAAAACCCGACCGCCCGTTTCCATCGCTGTCGCGACGAAGCGGCCATGGCCGCCCACGTGTGACCATCGAGGCGCGATTGGGGCGATCGGAAGGTCAATTGTCGCCGATGGCGGCGGAGAGTCTTTCAAGCTCTTTCCCGTTCGCTTCGACCCGCGCGGTGTTGGTGACCGTCCGTTCGGTGAGTAAGAGAATCGCGGAGGCCAAGTCATCCTGCCGGACCTCGGAGCGTTTGATGTCGTCCTTGATCTCCAACAAAATGGCCATGATCTGGGAATTCTGAGCCCTAAGTTCGCCAATCTCCACTCTGAGTTTCGCGATCTGTCCACCTACCTCGACCTTGAACTCGGAAAGTTCGTTCCTGAACTCGGAAATTTCGTTCCTGAACTCGGAAAGTTCGTCTTTGGACCCGGCGAGTTCGATAATGACTTCCGACTTGTGACGGTCCAGATCGCTCGGGAAGTCCCACAATTGAAGGAACATCGCGAGGAACATCCCTCCCAGAACCAACGTGGAGATTTCGATCAGGCGCGCCTTCACCGAACGCGGCACCCACGAGAACGCGGTGTCATTCTTCGTCATTTCAATGTTCCTTTCGGGTTGGGTCCGCCCTGCGCGGAAGCCGACTTCTCAATGGGAAGTTTAGGCGTGCGGGACACGGTTCACAACAGGATTTTTCGCATCGCGTAATTTTATTTCTCATCACGAATCGCGGCGGGGGATCCCTCGATACCCATATGGCGAAAGGCTCCGCGGCGTTTTCACATGACCCGGCCAACCAAGCGACCATCGGTTTTTTCCGCGAATCCCGAGAATTCGCCGCCGCGCCGCGGTTTGGCGCGTCGGCGACCGTCGCGGACATGAAGGGGCCGGTCAGCACGCCCCGGGAACCCCTTCCCCCGGTCGAATCGCGACCGCGCCCGCTGTGACGGCGGGGCGGATCGGCTGGCCGAGGCTTCGTTGGACCGAAGCTGAACGCTCGGCCACGGATTCCCACCCCGCGTTCCATCGACGTGCGCCTGAACGATGGCGCCGCGCGGTGTCCGGGCGCGCGGCCGCATCGCGGGCGGCGGGTGGTCGCGCGTCCGGAGTTGGCCAATGCCGGAATGGAGCCTGCGGCAGGAAGCCGGCACCCGCCGAGGCGGGTTGAAAATGACAAGGACGCACGCGCCGGGAAGTTCCACGCGATGAATTCCAAGGGAAGGCTCCGCTTCATGGCGGGTCGTCCGCTCCGTCGGGATTTTCGTCGAATCGGTCGTCGAGAATGCGGGCGGCGTCGCCCGCGGGGTCGTCGTATTGCCGCGACTTCAGGGTCCACAGAAACCCCAGAAGCCCGCCGATCCCCAGGATCAGCGAAATCGGTATCAGAAAAACCAGAACATTCATCGCGTGGGCCTCATGGCGTTGAGAGTGACCGTGATCGAAGACGAGGACATGGCGATCGCCGCGATCAACGGAGAGGCGAGACCCGCCAATGCTATCGGAACGGCGACGAAGTTGTAAAGGCAGGCGATCCAGATGTTTTGGCGCATCCGGAGCATGGCTTGGCGCGAGTCGCGGAGCGCGCGCGGAACGTTCATCGGCCCGCCCCCGAGTATCACCCCGTCAGCCGCCGACCGGGCCGCGTCGACCGCGCTTCCCGGCGCCAGCGAGGCGTGCGCCACGGAAAGGGCGCCGGTGTCGTTGAGGCCGTCCCCCACCATGAGAACCCTCCGTCCCTCGGAGCGGCGCGCCTCGAGCCAATCCACCTTGTCCCGCGGAGTCATCCCCGCCTCGGCGCGCCGGATTCCCAAGGCGCCGGCCATG
>JANQKA010000699.1 GCA_028281405.1 Hasllibacter sp.
CGCCGGGAAATCGGAGGAAGCGGGATGACGGGCAATTCCGCGAAAGTCTCCGGAGCTCGCGTCGGACGAACCCGGAGCCGGCGAAATCCGGAGCGCGCCGGCCGCCGCCGGTGCGGGTATCCACGACACGGCGGATGGCTCCGATTGGGATATCGGGCCGGTGTTCGACTCCGCGAAATCGGAGGAAGCGAAATGACGGGCAATTCCGCGAAAGTCTCCGGAGCTGGCGTCGGACGAACCCGGAGCCGGCGAAATCCGAAGCGCGCCGGCCACCGCCGGGGCGGGTATCAACGACACGGCGGATGGCTCCGATTGGAATATCGGGCCGGAGTTCGACGCCGCGAAATTGGAGGAAGTGAAATGAAGGGAAGTTCCGCGAAAGACCCCGGCGCGCGCGCCGGCCGAACCCGGAGGAGCCGCCGATGACCCGGACGCGCCTCCACCTGTTCGACACCACCCTGCGCGACGGGCAGCAGACGCAGGGCGTTCAGTTCGCCGTCCCCGAGAAACGGGCGATCGCGGGAATGCTCGACGAGCTCGGCGTCGACCACATCGAAGGGGGATGGCCCGGGGCCAATCCGACCGACAGCGAATTCTTCGCGGACGCGCCGCGCACGCGCGCCACGATGACCGCCTTCGGCATGACGAAGCGGTCGGGACGGTCGGCGGAGAACGACGACGTGCTGGCCGCGGTGATGAACGCCGGCACCCCGGCGGTCTGCCTCGTCGGCAAGACCCACGATTTCCACGTCGAGAAGGCGTTGGGGATCCCGCTCGACGAGAACGTCGAGAACATCGCCCGCTCGTTCGAGCACATCTCGCGCGGCGGCCGAGAGGCGCTGTTCGACGCCGAGCATTTCTTCGACGGCTACAAGTCCAACCCCGGCTACGCCCTGCGCTGCGTGCACGCCGCGCGCGACGCGGGGTGCCGATGGATCGTGCTGTGCGACACCAACGGCGGCGCGCTTCCGGGAGAGGTCGCGCGGATCACCCGGGCGGTGATCGATTCGGGCATCCCCGGGGAGAACGTCGCGATCCACGCGCACGACGACACCGGCCACGCGGCGGCCAATTCCCTCGCCGCGGTCGAGGCCGGGGCGCGGCAGATCCAGGGCACCCTGAACGGGTTGGGCGAGCGCTGCGGCAACGCGAACCTTACGACCCTGATCCCGACGCTTCTCCTCAAGGATCCCTACCGGTCGGAATTCGAGACCGGGGTCACGGAGGCGGCCCTGGAGGGCCTGACGATGATGTCCCGCAGGCTGGACGACATCCTCAACCGCGTTCCGAACAAGCACGCGCCCTACGTCGGCGGGTCGGCCTTCGCGCACAAGGCGGGCCTCCACGCCTCGGCGATCATCAAGGATCCCTCGACCTACGAGCATGTGCCGCCGGAATCGGTGGGCAACGCCCGCATCGTTCCGATGTCGAACCAGGCGGGGCAGTCGAACCTCCGCCGGCGCCTCGCCGAGGCGGGAATGGAGGTTGAGAAGGACGATCCGCGGCTGGCGGGGATCCTCGACGAGGTCAAGCGCCGGGAGGACCGGGGCTACTCCTACGACACGGCGCAGGCGTCGTTCGAATTGCTGGCGCGCCGCGCGCTGGGACTGATGCCGGAATTCTTCGAGGTGGAGCGCTACCGTGTCACGGTGGAGCGGCGCCGGGACGCCCGGGACAGGCTCAAGACCGTGTCGGAGGCGGTGATCGTGGTCCGCAAGGGGGACCGCCGGATGATGAGCGTATCCGACAGCGTGGACGAAACCGGGGACGACCGCGGCCCCGTGAACGCCCTGAGCCGGGCGTTGGCGAAGGATCTCGGCCCGTATCAGCCGCACATCGAAGACATGCGCCTGGTGGATTTCAAGGTGCGGATCACCGACGGAGGCACAGAGGCGGTCACGCGGGTGACCATCGACAGCCAGGACGGGAAGGGGCGGCGGTGGTCCACGGTCGGGGTTTCCCCGAACATCGTGGACGCGAGCTTCGAGGCGTTGCTGGACGCGATCATGTGGAAGCTCGCGCGGGACGGGGCGCCGGCGTGAC
>JANQKA010000436.1 GCA_028281405.1 Hasllibacter sp.
GATCCGCCACGCGGCCCCATTCCGGGTCGCCGAGTTCCACAGAGTAATGGAGCGCCCGCGACTTAGGCGTGAACACCACATCGGTTGACGATGGCGCTCGGCGCACTCCAACGCTTCGCGTTGATCTTCACGCGGCTTTCGCCACCGCTTCCATCAATACCGCCGGCACTCCACCCGCGGCTCTATGCGGAGGCGGCCACGTCGACCGAGCGGCGCGACACCAATCCCCGTGGCCGCGTGAACGCGGTTCCGCGCGCGTCTCACCACGGCGAACCCGCGGAACGACGCCGCGGGCGCTGGATCGATCCCCAAGCGTCGGAGGGAGAAGCGGTGATTCCTTCGGTCGGAAGCGGGCGTTGCCGACACGGAAATTCCCGGCTAAATCCGCGGGGTCGACCGTGCATGACGAGCGGAGGAAATTTTGCAGGATTTCGTTCAGGCGTTGCGCGAGGCCGCGACGCTCGTGCTGTCGGGCGACCCCGACTTGGTGAATATCGTCCTGCTGTCCCTCAAGGTCAGTTTCACCGCCCTTCTCGCCGCGTGCCTGATGGGGTTGCCGCTCGGCGCGGTCCTCGCCACCACGCGGTTTCCCGGACGCGGAGCGGTGATCGTGGCCGTGAACGCGCTGATGGGGTTGCCACCCGTCGTGGTAGGCCTCGTCGTCTATCTCCACTTCTCGCGCTCCGGTCCGTTCGGCTTTCTCGGCCTGCTCTACACTCCCACCGCGATGATCATCGCGCAGACGATCCTGATCACCCCCATCGTCGCGGCCCTCTCGCGCCAGGTTCTGGAGGATCTTCACGCGGAATACGCCGATCAGTTCCAATCCCTCTCCCTCCCGCGCCGGGACGCCGTCGGAGCGCTGCTCTGGGACGGCCGCTACGCGCTCCTGACCGTGGCCCTCGCCGGCTTCGGGCGAGCCGTGGCCGAGGTCGGGGCGGTGATCGTCGTAGGAGGAAACATCGACCATCTGACCCGTGTGATGACCACCGCCATCGCGCTGGAGACCTCGAAGGGCGACCTGCCCCTCGCGCTCGCGCTCGGCCTGATCCTCCTCGTCATCGCGCTGGCCGTGAACGCGGCCGTCCACGGCGTCCGGTCGACCGCGCTCCGGATGGCGCATGCGTGACGCGCCTCCGCAACGACCGTCCCCCGACGCGCCGGAGAGCGCCGCGCCACGGGGGCCCATGTCCCTGAACGCCCGCGGCCTCGTCTATGAAAAAGCGGGACGCCGGCTGGTCGACGGGATCACCCTCTCCATCGACGGCCCCGGGCTCGTCGCCATCATGGGGCCGAACGGAGCGGGAAAAAGCCTGCTTCTGCGCCTGCTTCACGGATTGATCGCTCCCAGCCGGGGGACCATCCATTGGGGCGGCCTCCCCATGTCCGGCGAGATCACCCGCCACCAAGCGCTCGTGTTCCAACGCCCCGTGCTGTTGCGCCGGTCGGCCGCCGCCAACATCGACTTCGTCTTGAAATCGCGCCGGCTCGACCGTTCCCGCGCCGCCCCGCTGCTCGCCCGAGTGGGTCTGGAGCACCGCGCCTCCGCCCCGGCCAGGGCGTTGTCGAGCGGCGAACAGCAACGGCTCGCCCTCGCCCGGGCGCTGGCCACCGAACCCGATGTTCTCTTTCTCGACGAACCAACGGCCCACCTCGACCCGGCCGCCACGCTCCTGATCGAAACCATCGCACGCGAGGTCGCCGGGACAGGAACCCGGGTGATGTTCGTCACGCACGACGCCGCGCAGGCCCGGCGGGTCGCGGACGAGGTCGTGTTCCTCTCCGAAGGCCGCATCGGAGCCCGCGCTTCCGCCGCGTCGTTTTTCTCGGACCCGCCATCGGAAGCCGCCCGGGCGTATATCGATGGGCGCCTCCTCGCGGGAAAGGAACGGCCATGATCCGCCTTCTCTGTCTCGCCGCCGCGTTCTGCGCCTCGGCGCATCCCGCGGCGGCGCGGGAAATCATCGTCCAATCGACGACCTCCACCGCCAATTCCGGCCTCTACGATCACATTCTTCCCCTGGCCGAGCGTGCGACCGGGGTCACTGCCCGGGTCGTCGCGGTCGGAACCGGCCAGGCGCTCCGCAACGCCGCCAACTGCGACGGGGACGTCCTGTTGGTCCACTCCCGGGCCGCCGAAGAGTCGTTCGTCGCCGCGGGGCACGGGGTTTCGCGGATGGATCTGATGTACAACGACTTCGTCATAGTCGGTCCCGCGGACGATCCCGCGGGGATATCGGGCGGAACCGACGCGTCCGGGGCCTTGGCCGCCATCGCCTCCGCGGAGGCGCCTTTCGTCTCGCGCGGGGACGATTCGGGCACCCACCGGAAGGAGATGGAATTGTGGTCGGAAGCCCGCGCCGATCCCTCCTCCGCCTCGGGCGGATGGTACCGCGAGGTCGGTTCCGGCATGGGCGCGGCGCTGAACGTCGCCATCGGAATGGGCGCCTACACGATCACGGACCGCGCCACTTGGATCGGTTTCGCCAACAAGCGTGACTTCACGGTGCTGGTGGAGGGCGACGAAGCCTTGTTCAATCAATACGGAGTTGTTCTCGTGAGTCCGGAGAGATGCCCCAACGTGGACGCCCTGGCGGGTCGGCGATTCATCGACTGGCTTCTCTCGGACGCGGGTCAGGCCGCCATCGCGGGCCATCGGATCGACGATCGGCAACTATTTTTCCCGAACGCCCCGCGTTGACGAGACGCCCAGGTCCGCGGACCCGCGCGAGAAATCCAACCTTCCCTACCCGGCCAAGCCGAAATCAAGCATCAAGCGCGGCTATTTCCCTTCCGGAACATCCCGCGGTCCGGTTGACCGCCGACGGATTTGTCGAAATCGGCATCGCGGGAGTCGTCCACCCGACTCGCGCCGATTTAGGTCTCCGATGATTCCGACCGCCGCGGACGGGTATTCACCGAAATCGCCGCCGCTCATCAACCCGACATCAAGCGGGCTGGCCGGAACACGCACCCTCAATAATTTGGAATTCATCTCCGCGCCCGCCCCGGAACAATGCATCAAGCGCGGCTCGTTCCCTTCCGGAAAATCCCGCGGTCCGGTGAGCTCCGGCGGATTTGTCGAAATCGACATCACGGGAGTCGGCTGCCCAACTCGCGCAGATGTTGGTCGCCGATGCTTTCATCCGCAGGGGACGGATATTCACCAAATCGCCGCCGCTCATCCACCCAACATCAAGCGGGTTGACCAAAACACGCACCCTCAATAATTTGGAATTCATCTCCGCGCCCGCCCCGGAATAATGCATCAAGCGCGGCTCGTTCCCTTCCGGAACATCCCGCGGTCCGGTGAGAACCGGCGGATTTGTCGAAATCGGCATCACGGGAGTCGGCTGCCCAACTCGCGCAGATGTAGGTCGCCGATGCTTTCGACCGCAGGGGACGGATATTCACCAAATCGCCGCCGCTCATCCACCCAACATCAAGCGGGTTGACCAGAGCACTCACCCTCAATAATTTGGAATTCATCACCACTCCCCTGGAGGCACAGGATCTCGCCGCGCCGCGCTGGAAGCCACAGACACGCGCTGTCCAGTGCTCGCAAGCAACGCGCCCTCCCGGGAGCCTCAGTCCCCCCAAGGGGGCGCATACCAAGCACCCGCCCTGGATACCACAAAATCTGCGATTATCGCGGGCATCGGGAACGCGCCGCCCCATATCCTACAGTTTGTTCAATTCGGACGACAAATATTGAATTGTCTTCCGCAGCCACTTTTGAATGTCGCGTTCGTGACCGGGATTGTGCGCATGGTCGCAATGCGGTGGACTTTTCCACCACGCGGCCGCGCTTGGAAAATGAATTTTTCCGAGCTTTTTTCCCAATATTAGATTCCGAACTTCATTCTCTGACTTCCAAGAACTATGGGTAAATTCGTTTTCCGATTCATCTTCTTCCGCATCCACTTCAAGCCCCGATTTCGAATCAGTCCCGATCATGAAGGAACTCTCCAATACGTCGAAATGCCAATGGGGATGCCCCGCGTTCCCCGCTGAATAACCAAAGCCGGCACCGTTCCAATTGGCCCAACCAGCCCATTCGCACCGGAATATCTGCGGCTTGAT
>JANQKA010000438.1 GCA_028281405.1 Hasllibacter sp.
CGAGCCGGATTGGTTCCCCGGCGGGCCGTGGGATTTCAGCGATTCCTTGGAGAACTGGTCCGAATTCCTGGTCACCCGGGAGCCCACGGCGGTTGTCGCCGACCATTTGGGGCACCTCGCCCGGCTCGGTTTCGCCACCTGGTAATTGGGCCACGGGAGAACCCGCATCGTCGGATTCGCCTCCACGACATCCCGGACGGTCTCCAGCGCCGGTCGCCTCCGCGCCGGGCCACGGTTGGCGGGGAGCTCTTTCACCGCTGGCGGTGTCATGAATTTCGGGCTGGTCCACTCCGGTGTTCCTCACGCGGTGGCGCAGTCGGCGGAAGCCGGGACCGGGGAGGGCGCGCGTGCCCCGGATCCGTTTCCCGCGCCCGGGCCTCCCCGACCGGCGCTTTCCCGCGGTATCCGCCGGCGGAGTCGGTTTGGGTCGGGTTCCCGGTGTCCGGGCCACCCGGGGACGCGGACGGACCGCGCCCTCGAGCGGTCCGCCCCGCCGCCGGGCATCATCCTTGACCCGTTCGGCCGGGGCGGACATCGCGCCCGTGGCCGCCGAAAGGGGGCCAACGGAGCGCGTCTGCTTGGAATCGGCGGCGCGTGGGTGGTGCGCGGAACGCGAATGCGCCGGAGGGCGAAGCCCGGCGCGGTTCCGTCCACGAGATCCTATGGCAATCAAACCCGGTCATCTTGATCACTTCTCGTTCTCTTTCGCGCGTCGGCGAGTCCGGTTGGGGCCGGGCCGACGGGCCCGGCCGGGTTCAACCGTGGAATCCGTCCGCCCGATCATGACGATGCCGCGAGACGGCGGACCAAGGCGGAATGCGCGTCTTCGGGAGGCCCGGCGTGGCCGCCTCGGTTCATGGCGGTTTTGCCCGGCGGGGTTCCGGTGTATGCTGCCGTTGCCCGGCTTGGTCGCCGACCTTTTGGGGGCGCTTGACCGCCCTGGATGGCGGGAAGGGACGATTCCGCGGAGCAATCGCGGACACGCCCGCCGCACCCGGGACCGCCCGTTGCCCAAGAGCCGCTCCGCGGAGGCCGATCTCCCCCGGCTCCGGGTTTCCGCGGCGCCGCCGCTGTTGCCTTGACAATCCACACCGCGGCTCCCACAAGGGGGTGGAACGCATCCAAGAAGCGACACATCATGACGGACAACGAGCGCGGCGACAGCTCCAACGAGTTCTTCTCGAAGAAGAATTTTCATGCCGTTGGGGTCGGGGCGTCAATCTTGTTGGTGGCAGGTTTCATCCTTGGTTTCGGCTCGTACGTCGTTTACGGAGTTTCGAGTATTCGCGCGGATATCGGAGATTTCCGCGTGGAGGTCAGCGACAAATTCGGCGGGGTCATGTCGGAGATCGCGGGACTCAAAGCGGGCATCGATTATCTGACCCGGCGGACCGATGACTTTTCCGGCCGCTTCGACAATATCGAGCGGCTTCAGGAAGAACATGACGATCGGCTCGACATTCTCGAGGACGCGTCCCGCACAAACTCGGGGCTCCCCTCTCCGGGCGAAGAACACGCCGAGATTCCGATCCGGACCGTCCTGCGCGTCCGCGCGCCACACGCGCCCGAACCCGACTCCGGCCTGTCGGTCCGGCTCTTCTCGGATGAGGTCGCCCGGATGTCGGGCGGAGAAATTTCCTTCGAACCGGCGCTCCAACCGTCCGCGGCGGGTGCGGCGGAGGATACCGGACCGGGCGTGATTGAATGCGACATGGCCGGAGGCGTCCGGTTGGACGGCGGGAACCCGGCGTTCCGGGCCATCGGCGACATCCTGAACGGTCACCGCGCGCCGCACCGGAGGATGTCGTGGCTGCATCTCGACGGCGGCCTTGAACAGCTGCGGGAGGCGTACGCCGATGGCGGACTGCATCTCGTCGGCTTGTGGGGACATGAACG
>JANQKA010000442.1 GCA_028281405.1 Hasllibacter sp.
AGGAGACAAATCGAGAAGGCGTTCCGAGCGCTTGGTGAGGATCTGAAAGGTGTGATGGGGGCAATCGCGCATCACATCGAACACGCGGAAAATGAACTCGTCCGGAACGCCCTCGTGAAAGAGATCGGACATTGAATTCACGAACACCATTTTCCCGCGACCCCACGAATACGGGGCGGTCAGGGCCTTGTGGTCGAGGTTTATCCCTCCGTTCCACTTCGGCCTGCCACCCGATTGCCGGACGAGGCCCTTGTACTTCTTCTGCCCCATCGCGGAGAGGCGCTTCGCCATCCGCATCGCGTAGCAATTGGTGCAACCGGGCGAAACGATGGCGCACCCCGCCACGGGGTTCCAAGTGGCCTGGGTCCACTCGATTTTCGAATTATCGCCCATTGTTCAATTCCGGATGGGTTGGCGCGGGTTTTTCCGGAGCGGCGCCGGAGGGCGGGAACGTGACCGGCGCGGGTGGCTCCCCCGCGGAAGCCCCTCGGCGTTCGCGGAACATCCGCGCACCGCCGCTCCCCAGAACGACCGGGTATTCGACTTTCGGGAAGGGAGGCGCCGGAGCGTCTCGTCGGCGGTCGCGCCCACGACGCAATACTTCTGGAAGGGCCGGGGCAGGGGGCATGTGTTTCTCGCGATATCCGGGGGGCTTCAGTCGATTTACCGACTTTGTTTCGCGGAGTGAATCCCGAAATCGCCCGCGGGAATTCCGCCCAAGAGACGCCTGGACTTGGCGGCTCGCGAACGCACGCGGTCTCCGGGCGAATTCCCGCGCGATCGACCCGATTCATTGGGCCTCCCCGGCGGAATTCGACGGGAATCCCGCCTGGGCGCCCCGGGCATGGCGACGCGCGGACACGCGCGGACTCGGGGTGAATTCCCGCGCGATCGACCCGATTCATCGGGCCGCCCCGGCGGATTTCGGCGGGAATCCCGCCTGGGAGCCCCGGGCAAGGCGGCGCGCGGACATGCGAGGACTTCGCGCGAATTCCCGCGCGGGTCGAACCGATTCATTGGACCGCCACGGTTGGATTTCGGCGCGATTCCGCCCGGTTCGCCGACTGCGACGATGGCTGGGAGGATGATGGCCGGCGGGAGAGCCTTCCGCGCGGCGATCGCGAATGGAGCCTTCGGCGGGTTCAACCGGACGCCGCCGGGGAATCCCAGCGGGGATCCGTCTCACCGGGGCGTCAGGGGAGCGTGCGGGCGCGTTCCCGCCGTGATGATTCCGCCGCGGTCGCCGATTTCGATCGAGCCATATCTCTGGCGGAACACCTCCGGCAGCGGCCTGTCCCCGTCGACCGTCAGCCACAGGCGGAGCAGATGCCTCCGCCGCCCGGGGTCGGGCCAGTCGGTGAACCCGGTGCGGTCGTGGAGCTGACCGTGGTTGTGCACAAACTGCATGTCGCCCGGCGCCAGACGCATTTTCAGGTGCAGCCCCGGGTCGTCGGACAGGGCGTCGAACATGTCGAGAGCCTCGACATGCCGGGGCGTCAGGCGGAACGCGCCCTCGAACCTCCGGGCGCTGTCGATGTACTGCCTTTGGTAGAACACCGTGAGCTTGCCGCCGTGCCAACTG
>JANQKA010000458.1 GCA_028281405.1 Hasllibacter sp.
CGTTCATGGAAGAGCCGAATTCAACCGACAGCTTGGTGCTTGCGGCGACCAATCACGTTGAAATACTGGACGAGGCGTTGGCGCGCCGATTTGACGAGGTGATAGAGTATGAATATCCTGATATCAACGAAGCCCGCAAGATTATTCGACGGCGCCTCGGAAAATTCAATATCGATCCGAATACGTGGCCGGACTTGCTCGATTCATGCAATGATCTAAGCCAAGGGGAGTTGGTGCGCGCCGCGGATGCCGTTGTAAAGGACATCATTTTGGAAGGTCATTCAACGGCGTCGTCCGAGGCGTTGCGAGATGCTTTGGACGGGCGAAGACGTTTGAAGTCGAAATTCCACCGCCGCCCTCTCCCCGCTTCACAATCCGATGTGGGTGAAAACACCGATTCCTCCAAGAGGAGCGGAAAACATGTCGGATAATGACAACCATGACGATCGGGACCGCCACCACATCTTCATCGAAAGATTTCTGGAGGTGGACGCTATAAGTTCGCCTCGATGTGGCGGAATACGCCCGAGAGACCGGGCTGGGAGCCGGCATCCGCGATCGGACGCCGCCGGTGGTGATGATTCGCGGGGGAGTGATTCACGGAGCCCGAAGCGAGCTGCCCGGATGTGCCGACCGCGGGCGCATGCGTGCCGCAAAACGGGGCGAGGGATTGAACTGAATACCTGCATGCGTTCGATCATCGCGGCGACGATTCGCCATCAAATGTCCACAGGCCTTGGTGTTGCGCGGCTCGACGATATGCGATATCACGGGGCGTGAAGCAGTGAGGCTTGCGCACGTAGGGCGGAAACAGGACGCGGGTTGCCGATCACGCCCCCGCGGGCCCCGGAGGCGCGGGGACGGGACCGACGGCCTCCAAGACTGCCGTGAGCGGCGGGGCAAAGATGGCTTCGGCGGGTTGCGGAACCGCGGCGAGCGGCGGGAAGTGGGTGCGCATCCCCTCCTCGGAGTCAGGCGTTGGTGGAAGCATGTCGATGCGGCCTCTGGATGCTCCGCCCTCCGCAAGCATGGTGGAAGCGAGTTCCTCGCGGAAGGAGCGCCACATCGAGAGCGTGATTGAGCTTGCGGAGGAGGCGCGCCGGATTTTGGAGCAAGGACCGAGCGGCGCCGACCCGGTGTTGGTGCTGAAGGGCGGGGACACCAAAGTATTCGCGGAACTCTTGGACGGACGAACCGTTCAAGAAGCAAACTCAAGACGGCCGCGGGGAAAAAGCTCAGGCCTGTGAGGGCCAAGATGCCCCGGACCCTGTGAAGCATGACGACCTTGGAAGCTCTATTCGGCATCGATGAATCAAACCCGGCCCGGCTTGTTCGGGTCGGATTTGATTGCGGTGTCAAGCCCTTGATGATATCTGAATCTTTCGTGAGGGCCTAAACTTTCCTGGTCGATCGAGCTTTGAACAATCTTCCCGCCCCGATCCGCGAGGCGCCATGCTGATCCGGGAGGTTGTCGTCAGATGCTCGGAGGCAACGTGGGTAATTCAATATTGGAGCCTGACCTGATCTCGGTAAGCAAAAAATGGCATGGTATATTGAAAATCTTCGATGATCGTTAATTCGTCTACAATTTCGTATTCTTGCAATTCGCGGGCGGCATAAAAGTTATCCGTGTTTTTTTCGAGTACCGCGATTCGGATTGGTCCATCAACTCCTCCGGCGTTGGTTTGAATAACGTAACGAATCGCCCAAGTGGCAAGGAGTTTCCCGTTTACCATGTCGGGACGTCCGTCGGGACAAAGGCTGTTGACCAGGAATTTGAGAAACGCTTCCGCTAAAGCGGCTCCGCTTCCAATTGTGGCGAAAAAATCAGATTCGGAAAGCAGAAATGGCGACATTCCATCGAATATACAGCAGTGATGGGTGCCGTTGTGTTCGTATGCAAGCGTGAATTGGATTCCGATTGGCTGAGGAACGCCAATGTTCAGAAAGCGATTGTGTATTGATCGGATCAAGTTGCAAGGATATTCAATGGGATGGGACGACTCTGTGAGAGTAGTGGGATCTTTTTCGAAATCCACCTTGAACAATTCGGCGTGGGCTTGCTGTCCCGAATAGGCGAATATCCTGTTTCCCGTCGCCGTGAATATTTCGTTTGAAGTGCGACGTGAAGCGGCGGGGCTTCTCGCGAACAGGGTGAGCATGCTGTCGGAGGCGATGACGACCCCGTCAACGCGGTTGAAGGCTACGAGAACGGTCATGAGCGAATCACGCTTATTTCCCGCATCTCCGGGTACTTGCGGTAGATTGCCGCTACAAGTTCCTGGAATGACAAGGATCTCGCCCATTGGGCCACGTTCCGAAAGAAGTTTTTCGGTTTCGGATCCAACGAATCGAGAATTTTCGACCCAGCGTCGAAACCACCCTTGGTGAGGACGAACTTTCGATGCCTACCGGCATTGATTTGCTCGACCATCCCTTGACTTTCGAGATTGTCGAGGGTTGAATAAACGGCCTGATCGAATGGTCCGTAGTGGCGGGACGCGAAGTCGAAGCACCGTCCTCCGATGTATTCGGCCGCTTCCTCATTGATCAGGAAGACCGTCTTCTGGATTTGTATGGGGGAGAAGCCATTGTTCCACCCTCCGGCGGCCATGGCCGCGAGCACAATTTCCTTCTGGTTCATCGGAACCTCCCCTTTGATTCGTTGATTGACATATGTGGCCGTATCGGGCAAGCCAAACGGCGAACCTGTGAATTCTCCAACTCTGACAAGGTTTTCGTTGCCGTCATGGTGCGGTGGACGAACGTGGTGTCTTATTCGATGGGCCGAATCGGTCTAGCCCCAGGAACCGTCGGGCTTGTTGCCGATTCGTTCCTGATTCGTCGTTATCCGGAGGTATCTCTTTGGACCCTCCGCGTCCCGGCGGGGCGCCGCCGCCATTCTGCAGCGGCATCAATCCGCATGGTTCGCTCCATGTGTCCTCGGTTCTTCGACAACGAATCAGTCTTTCATCCGTTGTGGAGGTTGGCTTGGTGGGTCCAAGGTTCCCACGGAACCACCGGCGTGACAAGTCACAATCAGCTGGCGTTTCCGCCGGAACTCGGTCCCGCCGTGATTTTTGGGCCGTTCCGCGTCCGGGCAATGATTTGGTCGCCCGATTCGCCTGCGTCGTGGTGAATTGGTTGTGTTTCGCGATCGTCGTGACCGACGTCGGATTCCCTTGCGTTCAAAGGGCTTCGCGGATAATCGGTGCGGCTACACTGGGGCGGAGTCCTCGGATACGAACGTCCGATTGACGAAATTATGTTGGCTATCGGGTATCGTCTTCGGTGCGTCGAGGGAGCGAGGCTGAAGCGTCGTTACATGCCTCCTAATTTACTCGCGTTCGTAACCGAACAATGTTCTCTCTATGGCTTTGTGCCGGGCTGTGGGCAAACCTTCTGGAATGGGAGTCGTTTCCCGAATCGCCGAAGTCGCGCGATGTGAAGGGAACCTTCGGGGTGGCGGCGGGGCGGAATCGATTCGCTACGGTCGCGGTGCCGTCCGGTC
>JANQKA010000502.1 GCA_028281405.1 Hasllibacter sp.
AAGTCTTGATTCCGGAAATTCCAAGCATCCGATAGGCATCCGGGAATGAAGTTCGCCCTTCAAGGGTGCTCAAAATGACCGCGCGGGTGAATCGACGACCGACACGGGACAACGTGGTACGATAGAAATCACCGCCACTACTCCGCGATCCGTGCCGCTGGAGGTTTTCGATCTCGGAATTCCATTCGAGATCGAAGCGATAATGGTCAATGTGCTCCGCGTCGAGAAGGCGGCGAAGAATGTCGAGTTTGCTGACCTTGAAGAGTTTCGTCAGACGTTTTAGCGTGTTTTCAAGCGGCTCTTCGTCGCGGATCTCTTTGCGGAGGTCGGCGAGCGGAACAAGGAATTCCGCCGCCACCGCGTCAAACCAGACCTCAACACGATTGATAGCCTGATTGTGTGCGCCGGCGATGTTCGAAATTCCGGACTCGCCAAGCCAAATGTTCGCGAGTTCATGAGCGAGAGTGAACATTCGCGCCGCTTTGGCGTCTTTTTCGTTCACGAATATTAGCGGGGCGAGGGGGGCCGAAAGCGCGAAACCGCGAAATTCCGCGAGGTCAAGTGGACGATGGGGGTTGCCTCCGACGACCCCGCTGACCATGACGAGTATGCCGGCCGCATCGATCCGCTCCAAGAGTAGACGCGGTGCTTCCTCCCAAGTGGAACACGCGCGCTGGCTCGCGAGGTCGAAACCGATTTCCCGGCGCATGTACATGGCGACCGATTCCGGTCGCGCCTTCACCGTCGCGTTGACGACAAAGGGCGAATTGTCTTCGCTGGAATCCCGCGTAAACTCGCGATAGCACGTTTGGCGTAGTAGGCAGACACGGATCGATCCAAGAGGTTCGGCCTCGGGCGGGTCACGGGGAGCCCGGGAAAAATTCGGAAGTTTGTTATGGGAATCCGTTCATCGGGAGGGGCGGGGCAGAACAGGTACCCGAACGGCAAGTGGACCGCGCGGGCGAATTTCTCGGTCTGTTTCAAGGTGGGGCGCGTTTCCCCGGTCTCTCACCGGGCCAACCTTGGGAACTTGGTCATAAGCTTTTTTCGCGCGATTCCGGAGGGATCGCCCGCCCAGCGAATCACTTCGGGGTTGGCGGGAACACGGAACATGCCTGTCACCTCGCTGTTCAAGGTCTCAAATTGGAATCTATCAAGTTTGATTCGAGCGGTGAAGTCCCGGAATTATCCGCCCCGTGCCCCTCCCACCACCGGGGAGCGGACGTTCAATCCGGCTTGGTGTTTGGCCAAACGACTCGGTGTCGGCGGCCCGGGACGTTTTTTTGCGGCAATTGCAATTCACTAGCTGACACGTCCCACGATGCCCGGAGTGGCGGCAATCCGCCGCTCCCGTGTGTGATGGCGGAATTGGCGGTCCGGTATCCTACAGCCACGGCGACATTCGGGGCGCGCCGCGCGCGGGGGAGGGCGCGAGATCCCAAATGTATCCGTACATGGACGTTTCCGGAAGCAGTCGCCGCTCCCGCCGAACAGGGGACGCGTCGCGGGAATCGCGATTTCAAGTTCCGCCCCAGTTCAGCGCAGCGACCTGGCAATACACGCGGCAAATTCTCCAGCAGTGCCGGACCCCGTAATCCACGCGGCGAGCTCTCCGGGCCGCTCCGGGCCGGATCGGGAATCGCCGCCCCTGAACCCCTCCGACCGGTTGGTCGCCCGGAGAGTCCGCCTATCATGCCCGGACAGGCGATTCCCACATACACGTGAATCCCGGAATCCAACTTGGGCGGAGGCATGGAATTGCCCTTCGCGTCGATGAGTGGCCTGTGGGACGGGAGGCCTCCCGCAGCATGGAGCACCGTGCCGACATGCGGTGCGGATGATCCGCGGACTCGCCATAGTCGGAGTTCCGGTTGGTGATGAGATCCGGTCGCCAAGGTAT